>JBMOJG010000329.1:0-4469 GCA_049316925.1 Alsobacter sp.
GTCACGGCCGGCATCATCTCCGCCCGGTCGCGTGACATCGGCTCCGGCCGTTACGACGATTTTCTGCAGACCGACGCGTCCATCAACAAGGGCAATTCCGGCGGCCCGATGTTCAACATGGCGGGCGAGGTCATCGGCATCAACACGGCGATCTATTCGCCGAGCGGCGGTTCGATCGGCATCGGCCTCGACTACGCGCTGCTCGACAATGTCCTGCTGCGCGCCGAGTACCAGCACATCGGCATGGCCGACTACAAGAGCCTGCGCACCACGGTGAACACGGTGCGGGCCGGCGTCGCCCTGAAGTACTGACGGGACTACCCCGGCGACGGTTGCCCCGCGCACGCACGACGCGCGCCGGGTTTGAGCCTGGGCCAGCTAGCGGATCTGCCAGTCCCGTCTATTCGGCGGCCTCGACCTCTGGCCGGCCGCGCGCAAGGCGCTCCTTCTTCAACAGTTCGGCGATCAGGAAGGCGAGCTCCAGCGACTGCTCGGCATTGAGCCGCGGGTCGCAATGGGTGTGGTAGCGGTCGTGCAGGTCGGCATCCGAGATCGCCCGGGCGCCGCCGGTGCACTCGGTGACGTTCTTGCCGGTCATTTCCAGGTGAACGCCGCCCGCATAGGTGCCCTCGGCGGTGTGGATGGCAAAGAAGTCCCGCACCTCCGAGATGATCATGTCGAAGGGCCGCGTCTTGAAGCCCGACCCGGCCTTCACGGTGTTGCCGTGCATCGGGTCGCTCGACCAGACCACCGTCCGGCCGTCGCGCTTCACCGCCCGGACCAGGGCCGGCAGGTGGTCACCGATCTTGTCCGCCCCGAAGCGGGCGATCAGCGTCAGCCGGCCGGGCTCGTTCGCAGGGTTGAGCGTGTCGATCAGCCTGAGCAGCTCGTCGGGCTTGAGACTCGGACCGCATTTCAGGCCGATGGGGTTGCGGATCCCGCGGCAGTACTCGACATGGGCGTGATCGGGCTGGCGGGTGCGGTCGCCGATCCAGATCATGTGGCCGGATGTGCCGTACCAGTCGCCCGTGGTCGAGTCGACGCGGGTCATGGCCTGCTCGTAGCCGAGCAGCAGCGCCTCGTGCGAGGTGTAGAACTCGGTGGTGCGCATCTCGGGATGCGCCTCCGGGTCAAGCCCGATCGCCCGCATGAAGTCGAGTGTCTCGGTGATCCGCTCCGACAGTTCGGCATAGCGGCCGGACTGCGGGCTGTCCTTGACGAAGCCCAGCATCCAGCGATGGGCGTTCTCGAGATTGGCATAGCCGCCGGTGGCGAAGGCGCGCAGCAGGTTCAGCGTTGCGGCCGACTGGCGGTAGGCCATCAGCTGGCGCGACGGATCGGGGGTGCGCGCCTGCTCGGTGAACTCGATGCCGTTGACGATGTCGCCGCGGTAGGACGGCAGCTCGACGCCGCCGATGGTCTCGGTCGGTGCCGAGCGCGGCTTCGCGAACTGGCCGGCCACACGGCCGAGCTTCACCACCGGTGACGAGCCGGCAAAGGTCATCACCACCGCCATCTGCAGGAACAGGCGGAAGAAATCGCGGATGTTGTCGGCCGAATGCTCGGCGAAGCTCTCGGCGCAGTCGCCGCCCTGCAACAGGAAAGCCTCGCCGGCCGCCACCTTGCCCAACGCCCGCTTGAGCTTGCGCGCCTCGCCTGCAAACACCAGCGGCGGGAAACCTGCAAGCTGCGCCTCGACGGCCTCCAGCTCGGCCCGGTCCGGATAGACGGGCACCTGCTGGATCGGCCTGTCACGCCAACTCGACGGCGTCCAACGCTCGCTCATGACCTTCATCCCTCGTCGGCCGCACGCACCACGGCGGCGCGGGCTTCGCCACCCGCAAAGCGGGCCTTATAGCGAAACAGGGCGGGCGATGCCAGACAGCCGCGCAGTGGCGGGTCAAGCCGCCTCGACGCGGACGAGGAAGTCGTCGATCAGGCTCTGCAGCGCGTCGGCGCAGCCGCGCACGTCGCGGGCTGCGGCCGCGACGGTGGTGGCGAGTTCGCCTGTGGACTGGGCCGCCTGGGTTGTCTCGGTGACCTGACCGGCGAGCCGGCGCGCGTCCTCGGTGAGGTCGGAGATGACGCCGGCAATGTCGCTGGTGACGGCTTGCTGCTCCTCGACCGCCGCGGCGATCTCGGAGGCGCGCTCGTCGACGGCGCCGATGGTGCCGACAAAGGCCTCGACCCGGTCCACAGCCGTTTGAATCGAGCCAACGATGCCGCGCACCTGGCCCTCGATGGCGACGGTGGCGCGGGCCGCCTCGCCGGCGAGGTGCTTGACCTCGGACGCGACGACGCTGAAGCCGCGGCCGGCCGTGCCGGCGCGTGCCGCCTCGATGGCGGCGTTCAGGGCGAGCAGGTTGGTCTGCGCCGCGATGGTGCGGATGACGTCGACGAAGGCGCCGATCTGGTGCGTGGCGGCCAGCAAAGCCTGGGCCTCCATGCGGGTGATCGCCGCCTGGTTACGCCCAGCCTGCAGCAGGAAGGTCGTCTCGTTCATCCGGTCGCCGATGTCCGACACCGAGCTGGCGAGCTCCTGCGTCGACAGGTTGATCTGCGACAGGCCCTGCAGCGCCATGGCGGCGGCATGGTCGGAGCGCCGGGCGAGCTCGGCCGACGTCTGGGCCAGCGCGCCAATGCGGGTGCCGCCGCTCTCGAACTCGCCGGAGGCGCTGCGGATGCCATCGAGCAGGCCGCGCACCATGGTGCGGAATTCGCCAAGCTGCTGGCGCAGGTCGCGATGGGCGCGGCTCTCGGTCTCGGCGCGCCGACGGTCGCTGAGGTCACGGACGGCGATGGCCGTGCGCCGGCTCTGTCCGTGGCCGATTTCGCGGGCCAGGACCTCCACGGGCCGGCTGCCCGCAGGCGTTTCCAGCATGGTTTCCAGCCGACGTGGCGCCATGCCCGGGACGGCGAGCCCTACCGCATTGGGAAGCACGCTGGCCAGTGGCATGCCGATCAGCCGCTCGCGCGGCAGGCCCGTGAGGGCAACCAGGCTCTCGTTCACGGCCTCGACCCGATCACCGGCGCAGATCAGGAGCCCCTCCATGGCGGCGTTGGCCAGCGCCTCCACGCGCAGGGTCGCCTCCCGTTCGGCACGGCGCCCGGCGCTGTAGATCAGGATCAGCCCGAACAGCGTCAGGCTGAAGCAGGCCAGGTAGCCGACCAGTTCCAGCCTGGCCACCGCCTGCGATTCCGCCCCCGCCTGGAACTCGGCTGCCGGCGCGAAGACCTGCAGCTTCCAGGTGCCACCGAGATCCGGCAGGCGCAGGTCGGCCGACCAGCGATGGATCACCGATGCGGGGTCGGCGTCGGACCGGTCCGTCGCCGGTGTGGCGGACAGGCGTACCGCATGGGCGTCGTGCGACAGCACACTGTTTGGCTGCAGGAGGGAGCGAAGAACGGCGGTGCGCAGAACGGCGGAGACGCCGCCACGCAGATGCCCTGTGTCGCCATAGACCGGAACCGTGAAGATGAAACCCTTGCGGTCGGCATCATCGTGGCTGGTGCGGTAAATGGTGTCGTCAGATGTGATGACCTCGGGTCCCGACAGAATCGCGTAGTCCTGCACCGCGGCAGGGCGGGTCGGCACTTTCCGGGCCAGGACCGCGAGCTGGTCCCGCATCTGGCGGTACTCGTGGATTTTCACGCCCTCGGCGCGGCCGCCACGGCCGGCGACCTCGCCGTCGAACATCAGGATCGGTTCCTCCGGCTTGCCCGTGACAGGGTCCGTGCGGTCCGGATCGAGACTGGCAGGAAGGATGTAAATCTCCGAGACGGAGACCGCACTGGCCAGATTGGCATAAATCTGCGCGATCGAATGGTGCGCATTGCCGCTCAGATTGGTGCCGTGCCGGTCGATGCGGGTGACGCCGGACAGCAGGCTGATGGTGCGCAGGTTGCGATAGACGTCGCGCAGCACATCCTCGAGCGTCTGGCGCTGGACGGCGGCCTCCGCGTCGATGCGGGCGCGGTGGCGTGTCAGTGCCGCTTCCCCGTCATGACGCGCATTGATGAAGATGAGGCCGGCCATCAGGACGCCGCAGGCGAAGACAAAAATATAGCCAGACGCCAGACGCCGCACGCGGGCAATCCTTCCCCACAATTGTCTGCCAGATATGACGGATTCTGGTTAAGGAACGGACAAGAAGCCGGTTGTGTGCTGGCGACTCAGTGCGGTTCCGCGATGTCGGGTCTGCGGTGGCGGTGGCGGTGGCAGGCCGGCGCGCGTATGAGGGAAGCATCCGGTGCGTCCGGATCATCCCCGCCAGGCGGGGCCGCGTCATCACAGGCCGCACAGGCCTGATCCATCGGGATGCCCGTGCCGAGCATGTACCTCTCCGTCCTGCCGGTCTTCCTCGCGGTCTTCATCCTGATCGCGGGCAACGGCATCATCACCACGCTGGTGCCGTTGCGTGCCACGCTGGAGGGCTTCGCGCTGTCGGAAGTCGGCGCGATCGGCTCGG
>JBMOJG010000330.1:0-4466 GCA_049316925.1 Alsobacter sp.
GAGTGGCGCACCCGACACGATTCGAACGTGTGACCTTTGCCTTCGGAGGGCAACGCTCTATCCAGCTGAGCTACGGGTGCCTGGGCGACGTGCGCGCATCCTGTCTAGCCGATTGCGCCGGACGGTTCAATGCCGGGGTGGGCCGATCGACGACGCAACGGCGCTCCGAGGGCGATCGGGGATGTCGTGCCGTGACAATCCTGCCATGTCGCCGGGCCACACCGAACCTGTCGGGCGATCGGGGACCGAAGCCTGATTGGCCGCACCGAGCTTGCTGCGCCGCACGCGGAGCATCGATGACCCGCGCCGCTCTTGTCCGGCAGGACAAGGACCGATCAGCTAACCCTGCCCCCCCCCGACCCCTCACTTCCACTTCAGGATGCTCATCAGATTGTTGGTCTTGTCGGTCCACAGCAGTGCGGTGCCGGCCTCGTCCTGCCAGGCCGAGCGGGTCGCGGCGACGGCGGGGGCGGCGAAGAAGGTCTTGTCGCGGGTGTAGAGCGCCCACGCCACCGGTGCCTCGCAGAACTCGGCCTCGCGGGTCTCGAACCAGCCCACCTCCAGGCCGAAGGCGCGTGCCAGGCCGCGGTGCAGCGGTGCCATCTCGAAGGTGTCGAGCTCGAAATTGATCGCCAGGATGCCGTCGGGCGCAAGGTGCTGCAGATAGGCGTCGAAGGCCTCCTTGGTCATCAGGTGCAGCGGCGGCGAGCCGCCGCGGAACGCGTCGATGACCAGCACGTCGTAGCGTTGCGAGGCGCCGCCGGCGCCCTCGCGCTCGAGCAGGATCCGGCCGTCGCCATGCAGCACCTCGATGCGGGCGGCGCTGTCCTGCAGGAAGCTGAAATGACGCCGCGCCAGGTCGGTCACCGCCGGGTTGATCTCGTAGTAGCGGATCACGTCGCCGGGCTTGCCGCTGGCTGCGATCATGCCGGCGCCGAGCCCGATGATGCCGATGCGCAGCGGCGCGTCCGGCCCGCCCTCGCGGCGCTTGCGGTGCTGCTGCAGCGCCACGCCGAGGCCGCTGCCGGCGCCGAACGCGCAGGCGGGTATCCGCCGCCGGTCGGCCGCACGGAACTGCGAGCCCTGGTCGACGCCGGCCTGCTGCATCACATAGCTGAAGGCGCGGGGATCATCCTCGTCCTCCTGCACCACCTTGACGACGCCGTAGAAGTTGCGGATGCGGTCGATCACCGGATTGGTGAGCTCCGACGCCACCGACAGCATCAGTGCCACCGCCAGCACCGCCACCGCACCCGCCGGCACGCGGACCGGGGCGCCCGGATGGGCGCGCCACTGCAGGACCGCCGCCGTGACGGCGATCGCGCCGATCACCAGCTGGTGCTCCCAGTAGTCGCGAAACAGCACGGGCGCCAGGAAGGTCACCAGCAGGCCGCCCGCGGCCCCGCCCACCGCAATCGCCAGGTAGAAGCCCGGCAGCCGCTCATCGTCCGGCTTGGTCGCCACCATCTCGCCGTGGCAGATCATGCAGCCCAGGAACATGGTCAGCGCCTGCAGGCCCAGTTGCAGGATCAGCGCCGCCGTCGTGTCGGGCAGAGACAGCTGAAAGCTGATCGCGGCCGCGGCGACGAAGCCGACCAGGAACGGAATGCGGCGGTAGAACCCCTGCCGGCCGAACGCCACCACGAAGGTGAGCAGGTAGACGCTGAGCGGAAGCACCCACAGGAACGGGATCACCGCCGTCCACTGGGTGATCGCATTGGTGGTCGACAGCAGCAGGATCGAGCCCAGCGCCGACAGGCCGATCCACAGGCCGACACGCCCCGCCGTCACCGCCGGTCCCGCCACCGCCTGGCGGACGGGCGCCACTCCCGTCGCCTGGCGCAGGGCCAGCAGGGCCACGAGCCCGTACAGGATGCAGCAGACGACGAAGGCCACGGACCACAGCCGCGTCTGCTCGGGGCTGGACAGCAGCCGCTCGAACACGAACGGATAGCTGAGCAGGCCGAGAAACGATCCGAGATTGGAGATGGCGAAGTAGCGCGACACGTCGCTGCCGCCGTCGAGCGCCGCCAGCCAGCGCTGCAGCAGCGGCGAGGTGCTCGACAGCACCACGTAGGGCACGCCGACGCTGGCCACCAGCACCAGCAGGATCCTGCCGACAGGATTGTCCGAATCGATGGGCTTGAAGGCCGCGTCCGGCGTGATCGGCAGGAACAGGCACGCCACCGCCAGGATGGCGATCTGCGCGATCGCTTGCGCCCGCAGGCTCAGCAGCCGTGTCGACGCATACGCAAAGGCGTAGCCGAGCAGCAGCGACACCTGGAAGAACAGCATGCACACCGTCCAGGTGGTGGCGCTGCCGCCAAACCACGGCAGGATGAATTTCGCCATCACCGGCTGCACCTGGAACGACAGGAAGCCGGACAGCCCCATCGCCGAGGCGATCAGGACTCGCGAGACGATGGGTGCGTGCATGGAGTTCCGCCCGGTTGCGGCAGGTGTGCGCAGGCGGCCCCGATCCAGCCTCTGGGGCAGCCCGGTGCCGGGTGAGCGGTCCGCTGCGGACCGGCCTTTGAAAGACACGCAACCCTAGTGAACGGCGGCGCGCCGGTCGAGTCGCTCTGGTGCAATGGCTGCGGCATTGTCGGGGCGGGAGCCTTGGCGCAGCCTGTCGCGCCAACATGCTAACGGCAGCAGGGCCGTTGGCCGCGGTCACGGTTCGACCGGGGCGCGGCCTAGTCCCGGGACAGGGCCGATCAGGCCGGCCGGGCCGGTGAAGCCGCAAAGGGAGGACGAATGCCGGCAACACTGGTACTCACAATCCTCGGCATCGCCTTCATGGTCGTGTGGCTTGGCGCTGCGGCCGCCTGGGCGGCCATGTCGCTGATGGGCGGCCTCATGGCCAACGATGCCGGTCGGGTACCGGCTGGGACCCATGCGAACCTGCTCATGGTTCTGGTGGCCGGCGAGGTGCTGGTCGCGCTGGCGGGGATCCCGGACGGCCTCGCGGTGTTCTGGGCGGGTTGGCGCTCCGTCCTGCTGTGGACTTTCGCCATCCTGCTGGTCGTCGGCATCGGTCTGCAGCTCTGGGCGGCCTGGGCGTTCGCCTCCGCCGCAGGCTCCTGAGCGCGGGGCGTCACCGCCAGGGCAGGGTTCCGTCCGGCAGCAGCGGATGCAGCCGGTCGGCGGCCAGCATCGCGGCGGCCGCGACCGCGAGCCCGACAAGCGACACGGCGGCGGCCTGCGAGGTGAGGCCGGCCTCCTCCAGTCCGAACATCACCACGCCCAGCGTCTGCGTTCGGCCGGACCACAGCAGCGCCGACACGGTCAGCTCGTTGAAGGCGATCAGCACGGCCAGGATGGCGCCGGACGCGAGGCTGGGGGCCACCGCCGGCAGCACGATGGACCGCAGCGTCGCCAGCCGGCCGGCGCCGCACAGCTGCGCCGCCTCCTCGACCGAACGGTCGAGCTGGTCAAAGGCGGCCAGGGTGGGCTTCAGCACCAGCGCAAAGAACCGCGCCACATAGGCCAGGATGATGATCGCCGCGGTGCCATAGAGGCCGATCCCGAGAATCGGCAGCGGCCGCAGGAACAACAGGATCAGCGCCACCGCCAGCACGATTCCCGGAATGGCGTAGGGCCACTCGAACAGAGCCTCGGCCGGGGCCCGCCAGCGCGGTGCAACGCGGGTCAACGCATAGGCGCAGGGCAGCGCCAGCGCGCAGCAGAGGACCGCCGCCGCGCCCGAGAACAGCGCCGAATTGCCCAGGGCCCGGATGGTGGCGGGCTGGCGCACCAGCACCTCGACGAAATTGTCGATCGTCACCGTTGCAGACGTCAGCGGCACCCCATAGGTCGGCGCCAGTGCGGCGGCCGTCAGCGCCAGCACCGGGATACCGAACGACATGACAAGCAGCGCTGCAAGGCCGGCCTCCACCGCGATGCGGCCCCGCCCCAGCGGCCACAGGCCGGCGAGCGGCCGTCCGTCCTCGAGTGCGGCCGCAGGGCCGCCCAGAAACCTGCGCGCCAGCGCCAGCCCGACTCCGGTGAGGACCAGCAGCCACGCGCTCATGGCCGCCATGTCGGCGATCACCCCCGGGCCGAAGCCGGTGAGTCGACGGTAGATCAGGGTCGGCAGCGTCGGGTAGTTGGCCCCGGCCCCGAGCAGCGCCGGCACGCCGAAATTGCCGACGGCAGCCACGAAGCAGAGCAGCAAGCCCGCGGCGAGATGGCCGCGCAGCAGCGGCAGCAGCACGCGGACCAGCACCGCCCCGCGTCCTGCGCCGTCGACGGCGGCGGCGTCCGCGAGCTCCCGCGGGATCCGCGCCAGCCCGGCCCGCACAGTCACATAGGCCAGCGGGGCATGGTGCAGTGCCAGCACGGCGATGATGCCGCCTGGCCCGCGCAGCGGGTGCGGCGTGCCGGGCGGCGGTGCGAGGCCCAGCGTCTGCAGCAGCGACGACGACGGTCCGAAGGCGGTGATGTAGCCGAGCGCGGCGACCTGC
>JBMOJG010000331.1:0-4466 GCA_049316925.1 Alsobacter sp.
TGAAGCAGGCCGTCACGTTGATGTCCATGACCCGTTGCCACTCCTCCCGGGTCAGCTCGAGGAACGGCTTGCGCACGATGATCGCGGCGTTGTTGACGACGATGTCGAGGCTGCCGAGGCGCTGCGCCGTCGCATCGACGGCAGCCTGGACGGCAACCCCGTCCGTCACATCGAGTTCGAGGCTCGAGGCGGCGACACCGGCCGCGCGCAGCGTCTCGGCCCGACCGGCAACGGAGGCGTTGCGGTCGGCCAGCACCAGGCGCGCGCCGGCCGCCGCGAAGGCGTTGGCGATCGCCCCGGCGATGCCGCCGGCCCCTCCCGTGATTAGGGCAACCTTGCCCTCGAGCGAGAAGATCTTGGCGGGGTTGAGGTCATCGAGCATGGGACGCCCTTTCCTTCGATCCGTTTCAGGCAATGCGATTTGTGACCGGCGCGCCGGCGAGGGCCGCTCCGATGCTGGTGATCAGCAGTTCGGCCATGCGGATGCGCGTGCCGAGCGTCGAGCTGCCCTGGTGCGGCTGCAGGAAGACGTTGGGCAGGTCCAGGTAGCCGGGGTGGATGTGCGGCTCGTTGTCGAAGACGTCGAGACCGGCAGCGGCGACCTGACCCTCGCGCAGCGCTGCGATCAGGGCGGCATCATCGACAAGGTCGCCACGGGCCACATTGACGACGATGGCGCCCCGCGGCAGGCGCGCGATGCGCGCCGTGTCGAGGAAGCGGGCGGTCTGCGGAGTCGATGGTGCCGTCAGCACGAGGAAGTCGCTCACGGACAGAAGCTCGTCCGCGCTCGCGTGGTAGACAGCACCCTCCTCCAGCTCGACCGGCAGGCGCGAGCGGTTGTGATAGCCCACCTCCATGTCGAAGCCCCGCCCGGCGCGGCGGGCAACGCTCCGGCCGATCCGGCCCATGCCGAAGATGCCGAGCCGTGCGCCGACGACGTCGCGGCCGAGCAGAAGCGTCGGCGTCCACCCGGCCCACTGGCCATCATAGATGAGGCGCTGGCCCTCATGGGCACGGCGGGCGGCGGCGAGCATCAGCAGCAGGGCCATCTCCGCCACCGTGTCACTCAGCACGTCCGGCGTGCTGAGGACAGCGATGCCACGGTCCGCCGCAGCGGCGAGGTCGATATGGTTGTGGCCGACCGAGTAGGTCGCGATGACCTTGACCGAGGGTGGCAGGCCTTCGACCATGCGCCTGTCCAGCCGGTCGAAGGCCGTGACGAGAAGCGCGTCGGCACCATGGTCCAGCGCAGCGTCGAGGAGCTCGGGCGCGTTCATGATGCGGTCGTGCGGATGGCACCAGACCGAGAACCGGTCGTCGGCGAAGGCCATGGCCTTGGGGGTCAGCGCCCTCGTGACGAGCAGTCGGTGCCTGTGGCCATCCATGGAACCCCGCCCTCCCCTGTGTCTCGGCGACCAGCCGTCGGCCTGTCAGCCCAGCGTCTGCGACAGCTTGCGTTCAAGGTCCCGGAACTCCCTGGTGAAGGGCAGCTCGGCAACGTCGCGTGGATGCCTGAACGGAACCTGGAGGTTGACGACCTCACCGCCGGCGGCCGGCATGACAATGCGATCGCCCAGAAGCAAAGCATCGTTCGGGTCGCGCGTGACGAAGCCGACGCTTTGGGACTGCTCCTCCCGGATGTTCAAGAACACGGCCCGAACCTCGATCTTCGTCTGCGCGTCAAGCGCGGCGACGGGCCCGTCCATGAGGAGCACCTCGCCCGGGATCTGCATGCCGGAGGCCAGCGCCACGACGCTGATCGTGGCGCTCTTCAGGTGCTTGATCGGCTCCGGGAAGACCTTGGAGAGGTTCGGCCTCTTGCAGAAGGGTCTGTCCACCCTCTCGGCCACGCTGCCCAGCCCCCCCGTCGGGCACTTGAAGCACTCGCCCTGCTTGACCAGCGGCGATCTGAGCGAGGGCGCGATGTCGGCCTGATTGATGAAACCGCTCGCAAGCAAGGCCACGATGCCGGGGGCGGACAGGATCGTCATGAGCTTGGCATCGACGCCGTGCTTCGCCAGGAGGCCCGTGTTGATCATGATGGAGGTCGACGGGCTGACCAGCCCGCCGGGGAAGACCGTGATCGTCACGTTCCCCGGCGACGGTGCCTGCGCCACCGAAGGACCGCCCGCGACGAGCAGCGTCGCCGCCAAGGCCGCCGCGACCGTGGCTGCACGATGGCGCAAGCCGGCGCCCAATTCCCCGAACGCCCTCATGATTTCCACGCTTCTTGGTTGACTCGAATTCATGCGCTTTCGTTCAAAAAATCGCATTTCATTCTGTAAAAACGAGCAGCGGTTCCACTAAACAAATCTGATTTCTCGCTATTACTCATACTATTTACAATAATTTTGCATGCATTCCAGTATACATCATAGCCATATGAAGCCTTATCGACGGGAAAATTGCTCTCGAACATCGCGCGTTTGGTGCCAAAAGCCTCGATGCAAGTCTCGAGATATGGTCGCCACGTGGCTGCAAGCAGCCCTGAACTTGGTGGACTTTCAGCATCATGGAAGCCGAAACCGAAGACCTTCATCCCCATGCCACCCAGCTTGATATGGACGTTGGGGCAGGCTGCGAGCTCGCGGATGCTGTGGCTCCAGTTGGCGAACACCTCCTGCCGCTTGTCCTCGAAGCGGGCGGTACCGATGGGGCCGCCGATGTGGTCCACGCAGATGGGCGTGTCGGGAAAGGCGCGAGCGAGGTCCACGACGTCACCCAGCTGGGGATGGTAGACCCAGGTGTCGAAGCTGAGGCCGCGGCGCGCCACCTCGGCGAAGCCTTCGCGCGCCTTCGCGTCGCGCTGGACCCCCGGCGGCCGCCGGATCTTCGCACTCCACTGGTCCTCGTCCGGGTCTGAACAGGCGATGAAGCGCACGCCCCGGAAGCGGCCGCCCCCTACCGCGATCATGGCGTCCAGTACGCGACCGAGCCCCGCGCCGAGGGGCAGCTCGGCATGGCCGACGATGGCGGCGCAAGCCCGGGGCTTGCCGTAGGTGCCGCTTGCCGACATGGCGGCGACGCCATTCGCGAACTCGACCTCACCCACGGGCCGCATCTCGACCGGGCCATCGGCGCGGTACATCGAGAGCCACTCGAGATAGACGGTGGCCAATACGTTGTGGCCGCTCGCGAGATCGTCCAGCAGGTCCGGCAGCAGGTAGGTGCCGTGCTCGGGACGGTCGAGCAGGTGGTGGTGCGGATCGATGATCGGCAGGCCGGGGTCGAGGATGTCCTCGCAGTACGTTGCGAGCCACTCGGGGCGGACGATGGGAAAGGTCGAGCTTACCATGGCAACCTCCGTCTGGCCGTGACCGTCACGGTCGGCGGGATGAGGGGGCTCGGCTGCCAGAGGCTGAGCCGCTCGCCTGAGGCAACCTGGATCATCATCGCGTTGCGCACCCTCGCCAGGACGTCGAACGGCGCTTCCGGCGCGATCGGCTGCTCGTCCCAGTCGGGTCGGACCTCGTCCAACTCGCGGGTCGGCCGGTGGTACGCATCGCGGTACACAGGGTTCCAGAGCAGCTCAATCTGCACGGGGGTCTGTCCGATGAAGCAGGGCTTGAGCTGCCGGACGGTCGCCTCGCAGACTGGCTCGCGGCCCACGCCACCGGCCTCGCCCCAGCCATGAAGGCCCCGGTCCGCGCCGACCTCCGCCTTCAGGAGCGAGACCCCATGCACCACGCCCTCCTCGCTGCCGGCGATGATGGCAAACAGGGCCGCGCGGCCTGTCAGGATGAATTCGGCACCCAGGGCGAGGGCCTTGATGATGTCCGCAGCGCGCCGGAAGCCGCTGTCCGCGAGAAGCTTGAGCCTGCCATGAGCCACGCGCCGAATCTCCGGAAGAGCCGCGATCGGCAACATCGCCGCCTTCTGGGTGACTGTAGAGCGGCAACAGTAGGCGCCACCGCGCAAACTCATGCAGGCCGAAGACGTTCAGGGCATCCCGGCAGGACATGCCGCCGCGCTATCATGCTAGCGGGAGCCAGTTACGCTAGCGGAGGCTTCGGCACGCCGATGGCGGTATGCGCGGCACGGACGTGACCGACACGTCCTCTGCGTCAGGACAGCCCCGCCAGCCATGCACCTCTCCCCCAACCTGTTGTTTGTTCACTTAGTTTACAACTTCATAGTTGTCAATGAATTTTACAACCAAAAATATGACCCGCCTCCATTGAGATGATCCACCCTGATCGATGTCTTCGGACAGAAGCTATCTGTGTGAACCGGCGTCCAACCTTGACCCGGATCGAATTAGGAGGAAGACCTTGATTTCACAAGCCTATTGGCTCAAGGGGTGAGGTCACGATTGGAATCCGATCATGCCCCTTCAAATCGTCAAATTTCCTCGCAACTTCAGCGGACTAAGCCACTCACCTGGTGGGGTCAAAGTTGTAAGCCGTTTCACACTCGGCTTCGTCATGGGCCTTGACGAGGCCCGCGACCTGGATGCGGAAACGTTC
>JBMOJG010000332.1:0-4464 GCA_049316925.1 Alsobacter sp.
CATGGCGGCCTGATGTTCAACCCGCCGCCCGCACACGGAAATCCTGACAGTCCCCCTATCATCCGGCGCTGGCCGGGGCCTCCGGCTCGCCGCCTGGCGACAATAGGCTGAAGGCGGCGTAGGCCGCGCTCGACGGCAATGTCCATGGTCGCCCGCCCTCCTTCTGCACGGGCTGCCCGGAGCGGCCGATCTTCACGGCGATGAAGCTCGTCGAGCGCGAGCTTGGCCAGCACCATGTCTCCTGTGACATCGGCTGCCATCTCTTCTCGATCCTGCCGCCCTTCAACATCGGCGCCACGACCATGGGCTATGGCCTCGGCGGCGCGGGCGCCTCCGCCTTCAACGTGAAGGGCCCGGACAAGCCATCGAAGCGGCCGATCGCCATCATGGGCGATGGCGGCTTCTGGCATAACGGCCTCGCATCCTCCGTCGGCAACGCCGCCTTCAACAAGTCGGACGGCGTCATCATCGTCGTGGACAACGGCTATTCGGCCGCGACGGGCGGGCAGGACATCCTCTCCTCGCATCATCCGAACGAGCGGCGCTCCTCCCAGAACAAGATCGAGACGGCGGTGCACGGCGTCGGTGTCGACTGGGTCAGGACGCTGACCCGCACCTACGACCTCAAGGCGATGACGGCGACGCTGCGGGAGGCGCTGACAACACCGGCGCCAGGGCCCAAGGTAATCGTGGCCCAGTCCGAATGCATGCTGAACCGGCAGCGCCGCGAGAAGCCCTTGCGCGACAAGGCGATTCAGCGCGGCGAGCGCATCGTGCGCGACCGCTTCGGCGTCGATGCCGACACCTGTACGGGCGATCATTCCTGCATCCGGCTCTCGGGCTGCCCTTCTCTCACGGTCGCACCGCATCCCGATCCCCTGCGCAAGGAGCCCGTGACGAAGGTGATCAACTCCTGCGTGGGCTGCGGTCTCTGCGGCGAGGTCGCCCATGCCGCCAAGCTCTGCCCGTCCTTCTACAAGGCGTCAATCGTCAACAATCCGACGCGCTGGGACCGCTTCAAGGCGGATATGCGCCAGGCCGTGATCGGCTTCCTGCAGCGCCGGCTCGATCGCCGTCAGCCGGCGGGAGCCTGACGGATGGCAAGCGTCACTCTCCTCGATACGCTGCCGAAGACGCCTGCCACCACACGTGCGATCCGCATCGCGATCCTCGCGATGGGCGGTGAAGGCGGCGGCGTGCTCGCGGACTGGCTGGTCGAGATGGGGCAGGCGCACGGCCATCTCGCCCAGATGACCTCGGTGCCTGGAGTCGCGCAGCGCACCGGCGCCACGATCCATTATGTCGAGATATTCCCCGAGGCGGCCGCCCGGGTGCGCATTCCGGCGAAGCCGGCCACGTATTCCAATCTGATGCCGGCCACGTATTCCGATACGAAGCCGGCCACCGTTCCGATTTGAAGCCGGCCACCATTCCGATTTGAAGGCGGCCACCCCCGAAGGATCTCTCGGGTCATTGGGCGATGTTGGTCCGGGCTCCTTTTGGGGTCAAGCGGTGTCGGCCGTGGGTTCGGCGGGACGTCGCCTGCGGAGACTTTCTCCGGTCAGTTCGATGCGGTGAGCGTTGTGGACAACACGGTCGAGAACCGCGTCTGCGATCGTCGGATTGCCGATGATCTCGTACCAGCGGTCGATCGGCACCTGGCTGGTGATGATGTTGGAGCGCCGCTCGTAGCGCTCCTCGACGATCTCGAGCAGATCACGACGCTGGTCGTCGTCGAGGAGCGTCGGGCCCCAGTCATCGAGGATGAGCAGGTCGACCTTGGCGAGGGCGCGCAACATCTTGTCGTAGCGCCCATCACCGCGAGCGAGCGCCAGGGCGGCGAAGAGCCGAGGCACACGATGATAGGCGACGGAGAAGTCCTCCCGGCAGGCCTTCTGACCGAGGGCGCAGGCGAGCCAACTCTTGCCCACGCCGGTCGGCCCGGTGAACAGGACGCTCTGTCGCGCGCGGATCCAGTCGCATGCCGACAGGCGGAGGAACAGGCCGCGATCGAGACCGCGAACGGCGCGGAAGTCGACGTCCTCGACGGTGGCTTCATGGCGCAGGTGGGCGGTGCGGGCACGGGCCTCGAAGCGCCGCTGCCGTCGCAGCGTGATCTCGCGATCGAGCAGCAGGGCGAGCCAATCTGCGTGCTCGAGACCCCGTGCTTCGGGTTGAACGGACAGATCCTGGAAGCCCTTGGCCATGCCATGGAGACCGAGATCGGCGAGCAGATCGAGGGTGGGATGGGTCAGCATGATGGTGTGTGTCCTCAATGGAAGTAGCCGGGACCGCGCAGATTGGGGTGATCGACGACGGCAGCGGTTGCTTTGACGGGGGAAGCCGTGAGCCGATTGGCGAGGATCGAGGCGATGCTCTTGTAGGTGAACGCGCCGATCTGGAGGGCCCGCGCCGACACGGCCTCGGCCTTGACGGGATCGAGCACGCCGTAGAGGCGCAGCACGCCGAGGCAGGATCGAAAACTCTGTTCGGGATGGGGCCGGTTGGCCAGGATGGCGACAATCAGGCCTTCGGTGTTCTGACCGATGGAGGCAGCCCACTTCTGGAAGCGCTCCGGCGTCCACTCGGCGTAACGGCGATGAGAACTGGGCATGTGGTCAGGATCGGTTCCGTGCCGGCGACCGCCCCAACGGCGTTGATGGACGGCAACGCGCTTGCCTTTGCGGAAGATCTCGACCGTCTTGGCCGTCGCGCGCACGTCGACCTGCTCACGGATCAAGGGGTGCGGGACGGAGTAGAAGAAGCCCTCATACTCGACATGATAGTCGAGCGAGACGCGGGCGAGACGCCATTCGGCGAACTCGTAATCGGTGGCCGGCAACGGCGCGAGTGCCTGACGTTCGATGGCCTCGAAGAGCTGGCGTCGGGTGGTCGCGAGGCGGCGGATCCGATGATCGTTGATGCGGTCGAGCGCACCTCCGATTGCGGCGTTTGCCTCGGCCAGGGAAAAGAAGGTCTGATGGCGCAGCCGCCCCAGGATGCAGGTCTGGGCGAAGCGGACGCCATTCTCGACCTTGGCCTTGTCCTTTGGTCGCCGCGGCCGAGCCGGCAGAACGCCAACGCTGTAATGGGCCGCCATCATGGCGTAGCTGCGATTGATGTCGGGGTCGTAGAAGTTGGCCTTGTTGACGCCGGACTTCAGGTTGTCGGGCACGACCAACCGGGGCACGCCGCCGAAGAAGCGGAACATGCGGACGTGAGACCCGACCCAATCGGGAAGCGCCTGGGTCCAGGTCGCCTCCGCATAGGTGAAGCCCGAGGCGCCGAGCACGGCGACGAAGATCTCCGCCTCGCGCACCTCTCCGGTCGCTGCATCGGCGATGGCGATCTTCCTGCCGGAGTAATCGACGAACACCTTGTCGCCGGCGACGTGCTCCTGTCGCATCGACGGCGACAATCGCTGCTCGAACCCCCGGAAGAGTTCACAGAACCGG
The DNA here is from genome assembly GCA_049316925.1 of Alsobacter sp. Taxonomy (GTDB): domain Bacteria; phylum Pseudomonadota; class Alphaproteobacteria; order Rhizobiales; family Beijerinckiaceae; genus Alsobacter. The sequence goes on from JBMOJG010000332.1 coordinate 3,456, forward strand.
CTGTAGCCGTACCCCCCGGCATGAACGGCGCGGTATTCCTCCCAGAGGATCTGCAGCGTCACGCCGGGCTTCTTTATCTCGGCGACGAGCGAGCCCCAGGCCGGTTCCGGTCGCCGACGAATTCCGGTCTTCACGCCGGCATGCAGGAACAGCCGCTGCTCGAGAACCTCATCGGTAAAATCGTCGGGCAGAGGCCATTGAAGGCCGGCCCTCACCGCGCGCTCCAGGTTCTCCTGCACGGTGCTGCGCGCCAGCCCCAGGGTCACGGCCATCGATCGTGTGCTGGCGCCGCTGTGGGCAAGACGCAGCAGGTGTCGCAACTGTCTCATGGTCAGCTTCCTCTTTGATGGCATGTCCGCCGCGCTCCTGGTCTTCGGGAGGCGACGTCATGCCCGAGTTGCTGACCCGGATGTCCTTCGGGGCCGAAGTGGCCGGATAGTGACCGCAACGGTGGCCGGCTTCATTCCGGAATGGTGGCCGGCTTCAAATCGGAACGGTGGCCGGCTTCATGTCGGAATACCCGGCCGGCTTGGATCGGAATCCGCATCGGATTCACAGGGACGCCCATCGAGAAGGAGGACGTGAACACACCCGCCGTCTTCGGTGACTACATCGACGTGTATGACATCAGCCGTGCCGTCGAGGACGGCGCGACAGTGCCGATTTACTACGAGAGCCGCCTCGCCCGGATCGAACTGGACGAGGACGAGAAGCCGAAGATCGACGCCGAGATTGAGGAACTTACGGAAGACGAGGACGAGACCGACAAGCAACGGCTCGCGCGGAAGTGGGCCAACGTAGAAGCGCTCGTTGGAGCCGAGAAGCGCCTCAATCTCATCGCTGAGGATTTGGTCAAACATTTTGACGCACGGCATGTTGCTCTTGGCGGCAAGGGGATGATCGTCTGCATGAGCCGCCGCATTTGCGTGGCGCTCTACGACGCGCTCATCACGCAACGTCCCGACTGGCACAGCGCTGACGATACGCAAGGGGCCGTGAAAATTGTCAT
>JBMOJG010000333.1:0-4460 GCA_049316925.1 Alsobacter sp.
CGAATAGCGCGAATAGCCGTAGGAGTATTTCGACACGAACAGATAGTCGCCGATTAACAGCGTCGGAATCAACGATCCCGATGGGATGTTGAAAGGCTGAAAGAAGAACGTCCGGACGACGAGGGCAATGAGCAGCGCCTGCGCCATCACCTTCACGGTTTCGAGAATCCCGCCTTCTTCGGCGCGCTTGTCCTTCGCCACGCGGGTCGGCTCCGTCATTTCCGCTTCCCTGAACGACGCGCCAGGCACAGCCGCCGGCACAGCGGCACGGCGGACCGCCCTGCGGGCCCGAGCCGGGTATAGCCCCGGCCGTCGACAGAGGCAACGCACGCACGGATCCAGCCTGCACCCGGTGCGACCGACGGAACCTCACCCGGCACCATGCGTTTGCCAGCCACTGCCATTCACGGAGGATCGCAATGGATTCGGATCGCATCACGGGCGCTGCCCGCACCATGGCCGGCAAGGTTGAAGAGGGATTCGGCAAGATGACCGGAGACCGCGAGACCCTGGGCAAGGGCATCGCCGACCAGATCGCCGGGACGGCGACCAACACCTATGGTCGGGCCAAGGACACCGTGCGTGACGCCGCCGACACGGTGAGCTCCACGGTCGAGCACAGCCCGCTCGGCAGCCTTCTGGCCGCGGCGGCACTCGGATTCGTCGTCGCCATGGTGATGAAGCGCTAAACGGACCGCCTGGCGCCTGCCAGGCATCTCAAGGCCTGCCGCAGCGTCCGACCGGTGCCGCGGCAGGCCTTTCGCCTCTCATCACCGTGCCGGGGCAGCCGCGTCGAGAATGCGGACCTGGACCCGGTCGCGGCCGTTCCAGCTGTCCAGCGCGAGGTGGCCCACGATGTGGGCATTCTCACCGCGGGTCCGCGCCAGCATCTGGCCAAGCGGCTGGCCGGCGGCCCGAAAGGCGATGCCGTCGATCAGCGCGCCGTCACCAGCCTTGAGTTTCACCCGGACATGGCCACGGCCGACCTCCGCCACCTCGACAAGGCGGTGCGCCGGCAGCGCAAAGACGGGCTCGGGATGGCCCGACCCAAACGGCCCGGCCTGCTCCAGCCTGGTCAGCAGCTCCGGCCGGGCGCCGGACGCGGTGATCGCCGCGTCGACAGCGAGGCTCTGATCGGCACGGGCACGCTCGATTTCTCCCCCGAGACGGTCCGCGAGGAACGCGGCGAGCGCCGGGACCCGGTCGCGGGTGATCGTGATGCCTGCGGCCATGGCGTGTCCGCCGCCCTTCTGGGCCAGCCCCTGCTCAACCGCGGCACGGACGGCGCGACCGAGGTCGACGCCCGGGATCGAGCGGGCAGAGCCGGTGCCGGTCCCGTCCGGCCCATAGGCCAGCGCGAAGGCCGGACGGCGGAAGCGCTCCTTCATGCGGGCGGCCACGAGGCCGACGACGCCCGGATGCCAGCCGTCAGAGCCCACCATGACGACGGGTGCGCCCTCCTCGTCGAGACCGAGGGCGTGCAGTGCCTGGGCCTCGGCCTCGGCGACCATGCCCTGTTCGATGGCCTGGCGCTCGCCGTTGAGGCGGTCGAGTTCGCCGGCGATGCGTGTCGCCTCCATGTCGTCGTCGCACAGCAGCAGCCGCGCGCCCAGCGCGGCATCGCCGATGCGGCCACCGGCATTGATCCGCGGGCCAATGAGAAAACCCAGATGGTAGGGCCTGGGCGGCCCGTCGAGGCGCGCGACATCGGCCAGGGCGCGCAGGCCAATCCGCCCCCTCCCCTTCATCACCGCCAGGCCCTAGCGGACGAATGCACAGTTGAGGCCGACCAGCGGGACCACGTCAGCGACCGTGCCCAGCGCCACCAGATCGAGCTCGGCCATGAGGTCCGGTTCACCACCATGGGTGGCCCAGAAGCCGCGACGCCGCAGCTCCCGGTTGAGCGCCACCAGCGTGACGAACACCACCCCGGCGGCGCAGAGCGAACCAAGGCCGGAGATGTCGTCCTGCCGGTTCGGATTGACGATGGCGAGCGCATCGGGAAGCTGCTCGGGCGCCTGGTGGTGATCCAGCACCACCGTCTCCATCCCCACGCGTCGCGCCTCGGCAATGGGCTCATGGCTCGTCGTTCCGCAGTCGACGGTGACCAGCAGTGTCGCGCCGGCAGCCGCAAGTGTCCGGATTGCCTCGACATTCGGGCCGTAGCCCTCGATCAGCCGGTCGGGGATGTGCATCCGGGAGGGCGTGCCGCAGCGGGCCAGGAAGCCGGCCAGCAAGGCCGCGGAGGTGGCACCGTCGACGTCATAGTCGCCGAAGATCGCCACGGTCTCGCCCCGGGCGATCGCGTCGGCAAGGCGCGCCACGGCCTGTTCCATGCCGACGAGGCTGAACGGCTCCGGCAACAGGTCGCGCAGGCGCGGCGTCAGGAACGCCATGGCGGATGCGGCATCGACGCCACGTCCGGCGAGCACCCGGGCCAGCACATCGTCCAGCCCGTGCTGCTGGACCATGGCGAGCGCCTGCGCCCGCCCGGCATCATCGAGGCGGTCACGCCAGACCCGGCCGGTGGCCGAACACGTCACATCGAGAAATGGGCGGGCCATGGCCCCCTGTAGCGGCTAAACGGACGCGGCGCCATCGGGGGCAGGCCCAACGCATGCTGGTCCCGGCCCTGATCAGCCCTCGCCCTGCCCGGTGGCGTGGCTCAGTCCAGCTTGAACTTGCCGAACTCGCGGTGCTCGGCGTGGATCTTGCGGACCGTGCCGGTGGTCGAGCGGTAGACCAGCGTCTCGGTCTCGATCACGTCCTTGCCGAACCGCACGCCGGCGAGGAGCTGGCCATCCGTGACGCCCGTCGCCGAGACGATGACGTCGCCTGACGCCAGCTCGTTCATCTCATACTTCTTCTTCGGGTCCTTGACGCCCATGCCGCGGGCGCGCTCGACCTTCTCGGGCGTGTCGAGGATCAGGCGGCCCTGCATCTGGCCGCCGACGCAGCGCAGCGCCGCGGCAGCCAGCACGCCTTCAGGCGCACCACCGATGCCGAGATAGATATCGATGCCGGTCTGGGCCTGCATGGCGGTGAAGATCACGCCGGCCACATCGCCGTCGGTGATCAGGCGGATGGACGCACCGGTCTTGCGCACGGCGGCGATCAGGTCGGCGTGGCGGGGCCGGTCCATGATCAGGGCCGAGATCTCGTGCGGTTGCACGCCCTTGGCCCTGGCAAGCGCGTGGATGTTGTCGATTGGGCTGGCGTCGAGATCGACGATGCCCGGCGCATAGCCCGGCCCGATCGCGATCTTGTCCATGTAGACGTCGGGCGCATACAGCAGCGAGCCGGCCTGGGCCATGGCCATGACGGCGATGGCGCCGGGCATGTCCTTGGCGCACAGCGTCGTGCCTTCCAGCGGATCGACGGCGATGTCGACGGCGGGACCGCGGCCGTTGCCGACCTTCTCGCCGATGAAGAGCATCGGTGCCTCGTCGCGCTCGCCCTCGCCGATGACGATGGTGCCGGCAATCGGCAGCTTGTTGAGCTCCCGCCGCATCGCATCGACGGCGGCCTGGTCGGCGGCCTTCTCGTTGCCGTGACCGCGCAGGCGGGCGGCGGAGACGGCGGCGCGCTCGGTAACGCGGACGAGCTCCATCGACAGGATTCGCTCGATGACGTCCTTCGGCTTGACGTTGACGTCGTGATTCTTGTCGCTCACGGCAGATCTCCCGCAGTCCCGGTTTCAGTCACGCTCGATGCGGATCACCTGCGGCGGCTCGGCGACATGGCCGTCGGCCATCATCGCCTCGATGGCCGACCGGATGGCCGCCTCCGTCGTCGCATAGGTGATCAACACCACCGGCACCGTCCCGTCCGGGCGGCCGGCTCTGTCGCCCGAGCGTGCACCGGCGGGCCGCCGCTGCAGGATGCTCTCGAGCGAAATCTGGTTCTCCGCCATGCGCGTGGCGATCGCGGCGGCGGCACCCGGACGGTCGCGCACGGCGAGGCGGATATAGTAGCCGCCCTCGTGGCGCTGCATGGGCGCGCGCGCGGCACTCTCCAGCGTGGCGACCGGCTGCCCGAAATCCGGCACGTTGGCACCACGCGCGATGTCGACAAGGTCCGACAGGACCGACGAGGCGGTGGCGAGGCCGCCGGCCCCCGGCCCGACCAGCGTCAGCTCGCCGACCGCATCGGCGGCCAGCATCACCGCGTTGGTCACGCCCATTACCTGGGCGATGGCCCAGCTGGTCGGCACCATGGTGGGATGGACGCGCTGCTCGATGCCGGTCGCCGTCCGCTCGGCGACGCCCAGAAGCTTGATGCGATAGCCGAGCTCCTCGGCCATTTTCAGGTCGAGCGGGGTGATCGCGCTGATGCCCTCGACATGGATGGCATCGGCATCGATGGCGGTGCCAAAGGCCAGGCTCGTCAGGATGGCGAGTTTGTGGGCGGTGTCGAACCCGCCGACATCGAAGGTCGGATCGGCCTCGGCATAGCCGAGC
>JBMOJG010000334.1:0-4452 GCA_049316925.1 Alsobacter sp.
ATCCGGGATGGCCGGGATCGGCACCGAGATGTCGTGCTTGATCGAGCCGCCCGCAAAACTCTGCGAGTCCGACAGCGCCTCGCGCAGCTGCCACAGGGCATGCCGCTGGTCGAGCGATGTGGCGATTACCGCGTCGCTGACCGCGCCACTCTCCAGCGCATCACCGAGGATCTGCTCGCACGCGCCTTCTACATCCGCGTCGCCGGCAGCCGACAGCTCCATCAGCACATACCAGGGGTGCGGCTCGGCCAGCGGATCCCGGCAGCCCGGCACATGGGTGGTGACGATCTCGATGCCGAAGCGCGGAACAAGCTCGAAGGTCGTCAGCCCGCTGCCGGCCTGCGCCTTGGCGCGGCCGAGCAGCTCCAGTGCCGCTGCGGGGGAGGGCAGGCCGCACAAGGCCGTCGCCTGGGTGCGGGGGCGCGGGAACAGCTTCAGCACCGCGGCGGTAATGATGCCGAGCGTGCCCTCGGAGCCGACAAACAGGTTCTTCAGGTCGTAGCCGGTGTTGTCCTTGCGCAGCTTGCCGAGCCCGTTCCAGATCCGCCCGTCGGCCAGCACCACTTCGAGGCCGAGCACCAGGTCGCGGGCATTGCCATAGGCCAGCACCGCGGTGCCGCCCGCATTGGTGCCGAGATTGCCGCCGATGGTGCAGCTGCCCTCCGACGCCAGCGACAGCGGGAACAGTCGGTCTACCCCGGCAGCCGCCTCTTGCGCCTTCAGCAGCGTCACCCCCGCTTCCAGCGTCATGGCGTCCGACAGCGGATCGACCTCGCGCACCGCGTCGAGGCGGGTGAGCGACAGCACGATGGCACGGCCGCTGGAGTCCGGTGTCTGGCCGCCGACCAGGCCAGTATTGCCGCCCTGCGGCACCACCGGGATGCCGGCCGCATTGGCATAGGCGAGGATCGCCGCCACCTCGGCGGTGCTGCCCGGCCGCACCACGGCCGCCGTCGTGCCGGTGTAGAGGCCGCGGCGTTCGACCAGGAACGGCGCCACGTCATGGCTGTCGGTGAGGACGTTGCGCGGCCCGACCCGGGCGGCAAGGGCATCGAAAAGCGCGGCATCGGCCATGGCGGTCACCCAAGGATGCGCCGCGCACGGCTCGGGCGCGGCTTTTCGAACACGCCCAGGAGCTCGACATGGGCGGAGTGGAGGAACTGGTCGACGGGCGTCACCGCCACGAGTCGGTAGCCGCCGTCGACGAGGATGCGCGCATCGCGCGCGAAGGTCGCGGGGTTGCAGGATACGCCGATCACACGTGCCACCGCAGAGGCGGCGAGCTGCCGCGCCTGCATCTCGGCGCCGGCCCGCGGCGGGTCGAACACCACGGTGTCGAAGCGGGCCAGTTCGGATGTCAGCAGAGGCCGGCGAAACAGGTCGCGACGCTCGACCACGATGGCGCGCCGGTCTGGGGCCCCCCGGGCCGCCCGATCCAGCGCTGCCAGCGCCGCGGGGTCGGTCTCGACCGCATGCACCGGGGCTGTTCGCGCAAGCCGCAGCGCAAATGGACCGACGCCGGCGAACAGGTCGGCGACGGCGCGGGCGCCGGTCGCCGCATGACGGATCAGCTCGCCGAGCGCGGCTTCGCCAGCCTCGGTCGCCTGCAGAAAGCCGCCGGGCGGCGGCAGGACAGCGACGCCGTCCACCGACACCAGCGGCGGCCGGCGCTCGACGATGATGTCGCCATGGATCGAGAGCCGCGCCAGATCATCCCGGACGGCTGCGGCCGTCATAGCCGTGCGCCGGCTCGGCGAAGCCGGGCCGTGGCCGCGCACGTCGACATCCAGCCCGGCATCCGTTGCCGTGACCTGCACGTCGAGAGGCTTGGCGCCGCCGAGCGCGCCCGCAATGGCGAGCGCCACCATCGAGGCCTCACGCAGCCCCGGCACCAGCAGCGGACAGTCGGGAACGGGCACGAGGTCGTGCGACCGTGCCGCCATGAAGCCGGCCTCCCAGCCGGTTTCGCTGCGCCGCAGATGCAGCACCACCCGGCGGCGGCCCAGCCCGTGCGCTGGAACGGTGGCGGCAACCTCGGTCTCGAGCCCGGCATGCGCCAGGGCGGCGACCACGAGCTCACGCTTCCACACCGCTGCCGCCGGTCCGGCGAGGTGCTGGACCGCGCAGCCACCGCATCGACCGAACAGCGGGCAGGACGGCACCACCCGGTTGGCAGACGCGATCTCCACCGACACGAGCCGTCCGCGGTCCCCGGAGACGGCCGCAACGACGGTCTCGCCCGCAAGCGCGCCGGCGACATAGACCGGCCCGTCCGGGGTCAGCGCGATGCCGTCGCCATGCTGGCCGAGCCGTTCGATCAAGAGGGTGTGCATCTCAGCCAAGCGACGGCCTCCGCAGGCGTGTTCCGCCGAGCAGGAATTCGCTGTTGCCGTCGCCGCCGGCAATCGGCGAGGGGACCAGGCCCGTCACCGTCCAGCCGGCGTCAGCCACATCACCCCGTGCCTGGTCGCAGATTGCCGCATGCACGGCAGGATCCCTGACGATGCCCTTGCGGGCCTGGCCGCGGCCGGCCTCGAACTGTGGCTTCACCAGCACCACCAGGTCGGCTGCGTCGACCGCAAGAGCCGACAGCGCCGGCAGGACGAGGCGCAGCGGGATGAAGCTCACATCAACGACGACAAGCGACGGCTCTGGCGCCAGCTCTCCGGCAGCAAGGCTGCGGATGTCGCACCCCTCGCGCGACAGCACCCGCGGATCGGCCTGCAGCAGGTCGTGCAACTGGGCGGTGCCGACATCGATGGCATGCACGACGGTGGCGCCGCGATCGAGCAGCACATGGGTGAAGCCACCGGTCGAGGCGCCGACATCGAGCCCGACCCGGCCGGCCGGATCGATCCCGAACGCGTCAAGCGCCGCGGCCAGCTTGACGCCGCCGCGCGAGACCCAGGGATGGGGACGACTGGCTTCCACAACAGCATCGGCCCGCAGCGGGGCCGAGGCCTTGCGGACCACCGCCCCGTCGGCGCTCACGAGCCCTGCGGAGATCGCGGCCTGCGCCATGGCGCGGCTCTCGAACAGGCCTCTGGCAACCAGCGCCACGTCGGCGCGTTGAGCGACACTGTCGGTCGTGTCTTGTGACGGCACGGTATTTCACATCCTTCCGGCGGCACGGCCCTCACCGGGTCGGCCGCGCGCTCTATAACATGGCCATGCCGGCGATCGAGGGCCGGCTGCCCAAACCGGAGACAACCATGCGTTCCATGATTCTTGCCGCCCTGGCCGCCATCGCCATCCCTGCCATTGCGTACGCGCAGACGCCGGAAACCCTGGAGACCCCCGTCATCGACACCAAGGGCGCGCCGATCGGGCGGCTGGTGCTGCGCGGCAGTTCTGTCGGAATCGTCATCCGGCTGCAGCTGCAGGCCGGAGCGCTCGCGCCGGGCTGGCATGGCGTCCACCTGCATGCGGTGGGCGATTGCAGTGACACCGAGAAGTTCATGAACTCCAAGGCCCACCTCAACCACTGGAACCGCAAGCACGGCCTTCTGAACGATGAGGGGCCGGACAATGGCGACCTGCCCAACGTGTTTGCCGCGGCCGACGGATCGGTCAATGCCGAACTGTTCACGCCGTTCGCCCGGCTCTCTTCGGGCGGTGCCAACGCGCTGCGCAAGCCGGAGGGCTCGGCCTTCATCATCCATGCGGCCGAGGATGACCACGCCACCCAGCCGATCGGCAACGCCGGCGCACGTGTCGGCTGTGCGGTGATCAAATAGGTCGGATGACAGGCCGGGGGCGCTGACGCCCCCGCAACCGCTCAGGCGATCAGCCCGCGGCCTGCGACCGCGCTGCGGCCCAGCGTCTGCAGCACCTTGCCGACGATGCCGCGGGCGTCGAGCCCGGCCGCCGCGTACATCTTCTCGGGCTTGTCGTGGTCGATATAGGTGTCAGGCAGCACCATCGACCGCACCTTCAGGCCGCCGTCGAGCAGGCCTTCGTCTGACAGATGCTGCAGCACGAAGGAACCGAACCCGCCGACCGAGCCTTCCTCGATGGTGATCAGCACCTCGTGGTGGCGGGCCAGCTGCGCGATCAACTCCATGTCCAGCGGCTTGGCAAACCTTGCGTCGGCCACCGTGGTGGACAGGCCGCGCGCGGCCAGGTCCTCGGCAGCCTTCAGGCATTCGGCGAGGCGGGTGCCAAACGACAACAATGCGATGCGGGTCCCTTCGCGCACAATCCGCCCCTTGCCGATGGGCAGCACCAGGCCGCGCTCCGGCATCTCGATCCCGACGCCCTCGCCGCGCGGGTAGCGCAGTGCAATCGGTCCTGCATCGTGCGCCACTGACGTGGCGACCATATGGACCAGCTCGGCCTCGTCGGCTGCGGCCATCAGCACCATATTGGGCAGGCAGCCGAGATAGGCCGTATCGAACGATCCCGCATGCGTCGGCCCGTCGGCGCCGACCAGTCCTGCGCGATCCAGCGCGA
>JBMOJG010000335.1:0-4449 GCA_049316925.1 Alsobacter sp.
GAGGACGCCGCCCGCGCCGGAGTTTACCCGGCCGCCAATGCCTTCCGCATCCCGGTGTCGACGGCCAACGGCTCCGTCAACGCCGCACCGGTGACGCTGCGCGAGGTGCGCATCGACCGCATCATCCTGCGCGATGTCGATGCCGTCGTGTTGCCCCAGGGCCGGCTCAGCGGCAGCCTGCTGGGCATGTCCTTCCTGCGTCGGCTCGCCTCGTTCGAAGTCTCGAAAGGCCGCCTCGTTCTCACCCAGTAGGGCACCGCGCTTCGGCCGCAGTGCCGGGCCAGCGTGCCGGAACCCGTTGCAACCGCCTGCCGTTCAGGTATGCGTTGCCGCGCCCGCCCTCATGCCTGCGAGCCGTCACCATGCTGCCCAAGCCCGTCCCCGCCCTGAAGGTCAACACCTACGCGTACGAGACGCAGCCCATGGTCAAGCCGACCGGGTTCCGCGAATATGACGCGCGCTGGCTGTTCGAGAAGGAAATCAACCTGATGGGCATCCAGGCCCTCGGCCTGGGGCTCGGCACGCTGATCCGCGAGATGGGCGTCAAGCCGGAGATCGTCGTCGGCCACGACTTCCGCGGCTATTCGGCCTCCATCAAGATGGCGCTTGTCACCGGCCTGATGGCGTCGGGCTGCAAGGTCCACGATATCGGCCTGGCGCTGTCTCCCATGGCCTATTTCGCCCAGTTCGCGCTCGACGTGCCCTGCGTCGCGATGGTCACGGCCTCGCACAACGACAATGGCTGGACCGGCGTCAAGATGGGGTCGCAGCGCCCGGTCACCTTTGGCCCGGTCGAGATGGGCCGCCTGCGCGACATCGTGCTGGCCGGTGCCTCCACCACCGCCGAGGGCGGCTCCTACACCTATGTGGAGAATTTCGCCGAACGCTACGTCGCCGACCTGACGACCCGCGCGCCGATCCGCCGCAAGCTCAAGGTCATCGCCGCCTGCGGCAACGGCACTGCCGGCGCCTTCGCGCCCGGCATCCTGGCGAAGCTGGGTGTCGAGGTGATTCCCATGGATGCCGAACTCGACCACAGCTTCCCGCGCTACAACCCCAATCCCGAGGACATGGAGATGCTCCATGCCATGGCGCATGCGGTGCGCGAGCATGGCGCCGATGTCGCGCTGGGCTTCGACGGCGACGGCGACCGCTGCGGCGTGGTCGACAACGAGGGCAACGAGATCTTCGCCGACAAGATCGGCGTGATGCTGGCGCGTGACCTGTCCGCCCCGCATCCCGGCGCGACCTTCGTCGTCGACGTGAAGTCGACGGGCCTGTTCGCCACCGATCCGGTGCTGATCGCCAACGGCGTCAAGGCCGACTACTGGAAGACCGGCCATTCCTACATCAAGCGTCGCGTCGCCGATCTCAACGCGCTGGCCGGCTTCGAGAAGTCCGGACACTTCTTCTTCAACGCACCCGTCGGCCGCGGCTATGACGACGGCCTCGTCACCGCGATTGCTGTGCTGGACATGCTCGACCGCAACCCGGCCAGGACCATGGCGGACCTGTACCGCGACCTGCCGAAGACCTACGGCACGCCGACGATGGCGCCGCACTGCGCCGACGAGATCAAGTACCAGGTGGTCGAGAGGGTCGTGGCCAAGATCCAGGCGCTGGCAGCCGCCGGGGGCGAGATCTCGGGTCAGCCGATCCGCGATGTCGTCACCGTCAACGGCGTCCGGGTGACCGCGCAGGACGGAACCTGGGGCCTTGTCCGGGCGTCGTCCAACAAGCCGGAACTGGTGGTGGTGGTGGAGAGCCCGGTGTCGGAGGCACGGACGCGGGAGATGTTCGCGGCGGTTGACGCGATCCTGCGCGAGAACCCCGAGGTCGGAGCCTACAACCAGACCTTCTGAGCGTTAGGCCAGTCCTGGCGACACAACGCAAACGCCGCGGCAGGGCCGCGGCGTCAAGCGCTCAGGAGTTCCTGCAGGGACCCGAGGCGGTCGGCGGCTGGCCGGAGTTGATGACGTCCGAGTTGGTGACATAGCTCGACACGCGCGGACGCATGAAGATCCGCTCGTTCAGTGTCAGCTGCCCGGTCACCACATAGCCGATCACCGGCTTGTAGGGGTACTGCACCTCGGCCAGGACGATTGATGAGCCGATATCGGTCCGCAGCGTCGTCGGCACGGTGGTGATGTCGAGCTTCTGGCCAATGGCGAAGGCTGGTGACCAGGCGCCCTTCACGTAGGTCCAGCAAACGGTGGCGTCGTTGACGGCGCCGCTGCTGGGCGCCGAAATCGCGATGCTGGTCACCCGCATCCGGGCCACGTTCACCTTGAGGGGCGACAGCACGACTGAACCAGCGGCCGTCACCGTGTCCATCGTCGAGGTGCTGACAGCCGATTTCTGCGTCGTCAGGTCGCCGAGCGTGCGGGCCAGCAGCACCACCTTGCGGTCGGCGCTGAGCCCCTGGCTGACCTCGACCGACCCGAGATACATCGTCAGCATGACCGGCAGCAGCAGGGCGAACTCGACGGCGGCAACGCCGCGCTCGTCGGCAAGGCGCGTCCTGGCGCGGGCCAGCAGACTGGTCATCCTGGCGATCATCATGAGTAGGGCTCGTTCTGGAAGGCTGCCGACGCCATGATCAGCAGCTTGTTGCCCGACAGGTTGACGAAGGACGTACCCACCAGCGGCACGATGATCGGATAGGCGATCATCGCCCGGACCACGACGATCGAGCCCTGCGTTCCCAGGTTGAACGAGGTGAGCTGGGTGGTGTCGATGACACCACCCACTACCGGGGGGGCGGCAATGGTTGCGGCTGCCCAGCCACCGGCCACCGTCTGGACGTCAAGCTCCAAAAGGCTGTTGCAGTTGAACATCGCCGTCACGCGCTTGCAGATTTCCGTCTTGAACTGGGCCTTGGTCATGGCCGAATTCTGGGCCTGCCCGGTCATCACCAGCCGCGATGCATCGGTCACGGCCGTCTGCAGAATCTGGCCGGTGATATGGACCATGGAGGTCTGGAATATCGCGAAGATCAGCGACAGGAAGGGAACCGACAGCATCGCGAATTCCACCGCCACCGATCCGTCGGTGCGGCGGCGAAAGAGCCGCAACGCGCGCAGGCTGCGCGCAGGCCGGCGGCATGCCGGTACGGATTTGAGTTCAGGCTCCATCATCACGTCTCCCCGTCCGCGTCGGTTGGACGGGCGGACAATCCCACGGTGACATGTGGCCTGTTGAGAATAGCTTGAGGGGCGCGCGAATCGGAGCGCGATGTCAATTCAAGCTTAACAGAGCCTGTCCTGGATCGTTGTGAGAGGGGTGTTTCCCGTCTGCCGGTCCGCAGGCCGGCCCCGGCGGCCGGGCTGCAGGGTGTCTGCCGCGCGCGCAGGGCCCGCGCTCATGCACGCGCTCATGCGCTCGGGCTTTCTGAGCCGGCGCGCTTACGGCTTGGCCAATCCGTTGCGGGCCGTTGCCTGGCCGCCCACGCCCTCGAAATGACGGGCGACGTCGCCAAGCGCGAGCGTCGGCTGGCACCGCGGCTGGCACGAATAGGTCTCGCGTTCCATGCCGCGCTGGACCACGATCACCCCTTCCGTGGCGGCCTCAACCCGGATCAGTGACTCGCCGATCACGGCACCGGAGCTGTCCTGGGCAATCAGGTTGGTGGTTCCGAAGCTCTTGCCGGTGACCACCATCGATCCGTTCTTCTGAACGGATACGTCGGCAATCATCGGGTTGCCGATGATGATTGTCGTGGCCTTGGGCGGCAGCTTGAGGACCTGGGCGTGGTCGGTCTGCACGACGATGCTGTCCAGCGCGTAGGCGGCCAGCGGCATGGCCGTGACTGCGACGCCGAGCATGGCGGCCGCCACATGCCCCATTGTCGGCCTCTTGAAGCAACGCGCCATCGAAGGCTCCCGTCTGGTCGTGAACGAACGTTGGTCACGATGGCTGCGATTGGTGAATTTTCGGCTAACGCAGGTTCCCCGCCAAGTCCGCCTTGCCGTCAACGCTCGTCGCACATGTCAATGATCCGCATCCGTCAGCCCGAACAGTGCATCGCACCGTCGATGGCGGGCAATCAGATCAGATGCGGAGATCATGTATATGCCTATAATTCAAAAAATACTTGAATTAATGCATAATATAGGCGGATGTGATAGATTATTAACCGTAACCTGTAGCCCGTTCCCGCTGAACCTTTTTGCCGGGCGGATTAACCTCATCTCAAGACGTGCAACCTATGGTCGAAATCGGTTCTGGCCGGTTCAAGAAGAAATCGGCGGACGGGTGTAACCGCAATCACAGGAGCTATCCCATGAAGACCCTTTTCTCGCGTTTCGTGAAGGACGAGTCCGGCGCCACCGCGATCGAGTACGGCCTGATCGCCGCCATCGTCGCCATTGGCCTGATCGCGTCTCTGCAGGGCCTGAAGAACAACCTGTCGAGCACCTTCTCGAAGGTCGGTTCGTCGCTGAACGCCGC
>JBMOJG010000336.1:0-4447 GCA_049316925.1 Alsobacter sp.
TCTGCCTGATTCGCCATGCTGATCGTCTGCCCATCCTGCGCAAGCACTTATTCGCTGACGCCCGAACAGCTCGGGCAGGGCCGTGCCCTGCGCTGTGCCAGCTGCCGGGAGACTTGGTTCGCCAGCCCGGCGGATGCCCGCGACGAACCGCCGGTCGAAGCCGTGGCTGCGGCCCCGGCTGATGAAACTCCGCCGGCGGGCGATGACCCGCTGGCCATCCCGCTCGTCGTGCCTGAGACGGCCGAATCCGAAGCCGGCCCTGCCGCGACCGACGGGGTGCCGAAGCCCAAAAGACGCGGCCGCAAGCCGGCCGGTCCGCGCCGGACGCTTCGCTCCCGGCTTGCGTCGATCCAGATCTCGGCAGCACATCTCGCGGCCATTGCGCTGGTCGGTGTGCTGACGCTCGCGGTGACGCAGCGGGTCGGGATCGTCCGGCTGATGCCGCAGACCGCACGCCTCTATGCGGCGCTGAACCTGCCCGTGAACCTGCGGGGTCTGAGTTTCGAGGGCGTGCGCTCCGAACTGGTCATGGACCGCGAGCAGGCGATCCTGGTTGTCGAAGGTGAGATTCTCGGGGTTGCCTCGGGACGAAGCACCGTGCCGCGGGTCATGCTCAGCCTGCGCGGCCCGTCCGGCGAGGAGCTTTATGCCTGGTCGGCGGAGGCGTCCCGGGACACGCTCGGCAAGGGCGAGGTCGTGCCATTCCGCACCCGGCTGGTGGCGCCCCCCGCCGAGGGTCGCAATGTCGTGATACGTTTCGCAGAGACTGATTCTCGCCTGGCGCGGTCCCACTGACGCGCCGCACGGAGGCTCCTGGCCCATGAGTGAGCACCGCGTGCGCGTGCTGTATGACGAGGCGGCCATCGCGGTGCGCAACCGTGAGTTGGCGCGTGAGGTTCGGGCGCACAACCCGGTCTCGTTGCTGGTGGTCGCCATTCTCAAGGGCAGCTTCATGTTTGCCGCCGACCTGATGCGCGACCTGCATCGCGAGGGCCTTTCGCCACAGGTCGAGTTCATGCATCTGTCCAGCTACCGGGCCGCCACCGTGTCGAGCGGCCAGGTCGCTATCCTGCGCGACGTGGAGAGCGAGGTGCGCGGCCGTGACGTCCTGCTGATTGACGACATTCTGGAGTCAGGCCGCACGCTTGCCTTCGCCAAGGATCTCCTGGCGGCGCGTGGCGCCAGCCGTGTCTTGACCTGCTGCCTTCTGGAAAAGCCCGGCAAGCGGGCCGTCTCGATCAATCCCGACTTCGTTGGCTTCGTCTGTCCGGACCTGTTTGTCGTCGGGTATGGCATGGACGTGGCCCATTCCTTCCGCGAACTGCCCTTCATCGGGGTGGTCGAGACGATCGAGGGCGGCGCCTGAGCGTCGCCTCATGGAGATGACCATGGCGCGCATCCTGGTGGCCGACGACGAGGAAACACTGCGCGCCTTCGTGGCGCGGGGCCTGCAACTCGATGGCCATGACGTGGCCACCGCCTGTGACGGTGCCGAAGCCCTGGAGCGCCTGCTGGAGCCAGGCGAAGCCTTCGACCTGCTGCTGACCGATATCCGCATGCCGATGATGGACGGCATCGAACTGGCGTTGTCGGCGGCAAAAGAGCGTCCGGCGCTGCCCATCCTGCTGATGACCGGCTATGCCGACCAGCGGGAGCGGGCGCGCGACCTCAACGTTCTGGTGCGCGACGTGCTGACCAAGCCGTTCACGCTGACGGCATTGCGCGCCGTGGTGCGGGACGCGCTCGCGGCCTGAACCGCGCCGGTCAGTTCAGCCAGACGATCCCGATGTTGAGCACGGTCGCGAAGCCGACCCACGCCGCGTAGGGCAGCAAAAGCCAGGCAGCGACGCGGTCGATCGGCCGGAACGCGGCGATCGTCGCCACAATGGCGAGTTCCAACGCGATCACGACGACGAGCGCGGAAGTGGGATCCCGCATCCCGAAGAACGTGACCGACCACAGCACGTTCAAAATCAGCTGACCGGCAAACACAGCCAGCGCCAGGCGCCAGGCGCGTCCTGGCGCACGACGCTCGAGAATCCGCCAGAACGCGATCGCCATCAGCAGGAACAGGATCGTCCAGGCCGGTCCGAATGCCCAGGTGGGCGGGTTGAACCAGGGTTTCACAAGGCCGGCATACCATGTCGGAATTGCCGGGATCGTCACGGCATTGCCCGTTGCCGCAGCGCCAAAAACGGTCACGGCCGCAATCGCGGCATTGACGAAGGGACGGGGACGCGGCGAGGCGAGGGCGGTGTCGGTCATCATGGTCCGCATTGTCTTTCCCTGACATCATGTGCAGCGGGATCGGTCCAGTGCAAGCGCGGGCGTGTCGGACCGGTCCTGCCCTTCCCAACGCACGAGCGCTCTGGTTTGATCCGTGGCCCTCGAGGATCTTGCCATGACCCGCTCCAAGCTGCCCCCGACCGCGCCGCGCTGGACGAAGCGCACGCTGACCGCCCAGGCGCTCGGCAAGACCGACCCGGTGACCGGCGGCGTGGTGCCGCCCATCCATGTGGCGACGACCTATCTGCGCGATCCGGACAACCAGTACTCGTCGGGTTTCGTCTATGGGCGGCCGGACAACGAGACCATCCGCGAGGCCGAGGCCATCCTGGCGATGTGGGAGGATGCGGCCGGTGCGGCGGTGTTCTCCTCCGGCATGGCGGCAGCGACCGCCGTGTTCCTGGCGCTGTCGCCCGGCGACCATGTGGTAGCACCGACGGTGATGTACTGGGCGCTGCGCAGCTGGCTCGCGAATGAAGCAACCCGCTGGGGGCTGCGGATCAGCTTCGTCGACACCAGCGATATCGATGCGGTGCGCCGCGCGGTCGAGCCTGGCCGGACAAAGCTCGTCTGGCTCGAGACGCCCTCGAACCCGCTGTGGAGCATCTCCGACATCGCCGCAGTCGCGGCGGTCGCGACGGCGGCCGGGGCCCGGACGGCTGTCGACAGCACGGTGGCGACGCCGGTCTTCACCCGGCCCCTCAGCCTCGGCGCCGATATCGTCATGCATGCCGCCACCAAGGCGCTCAATGGCCATTCCGACGTGGTCGCCGGGGCGCTGGCGTGCCGCAAGGCGGATGGCTTCTGGGACAAGGTGCTGGCGAACCGCAAGAACTTCGGCGCCATTCTGGGCCCGTTCGAGGCCTTTCTGCTGATCCGCGGGATGCGGACGCTGGACCTTAGGGTACGGGCGGCGTCAGCCACGGCATTCGAGCTGGCGCGGCGGCTCGATGCCCATGCGCATGTCGGCTCCGTGCTGTATCCGGGACTGGAGACCCATCCGGGTCATGACACGGCCGTATGTCAGATGGTGGGAGGCTTCGGCCACATGCTGTCGATCCGCGTGCGCGGCGGCGAGGCCAGCGCCGTCGCCACGGCGGCCAGTGTCCAGCTGTGGAAACGGGCGACGTCGCTGGGCGGCGTCGAGAGCCTGATCGAGCACCGCGCCTCGATCGAGGGTCCGGGGACGCCGTGCCCTCCGGACCTGCTGCGGCTGTCGGCCGGGATCGAGGACCCCGCCGACCTGTTCGCCGACCTGGACCAGGCGCTCGGCCGGGCCCACAACTGAGTGCGCATCACCCGGGCTGTCCTGCCGCCGCGTGCTGCGCTGAGCGGCGCGCGGGAGCTGGATGTCAGTAATCGCACTCGTAGCGGGTGAAGCGGCGCCAGCCCTCGCCCTCGATCCAGGCCCGGCGCTGGACGTAGCCGCAGGCATTGGTCGCAACGACGTGTCGCGGTGCGTAGTAGGTCTGCGCGGCGTAGCCGGAGGTGGGCGCCGCATAGCCGTAGGAGGGTGCTGCGTAGGAATAGGCCGGCGCGTAGCCGTAGCCAGATCCGTAGCCATAGGCCGGGTAGGACGAAGCCGAGGCTGCGATGGCGCCCAGCGCCAGGCCGCCGACCACGCCCGCCGCGACAGCGCCGCCGGTGTTCCAGCCGCGGCGATAACCGTAGCCACGATAGCCATAGCCGCGTGCCACATAGGCGCCGCGATAGCCGTAGCCCCGGGCCACGACGCCGCGGGCGGCGTATCCGCCACGGTAGCCATAGGACCGGTTGACGTAGCGGGTGCCGCCGCCCCAGCCGCCGTGATACCCGGACTGCGCGGCGGCAGTTTCGGCAGTGACCGTCAGCAGTGCGGTTCCAAAGGTTGCGGCGGCAAGCATGGCGCCGATCGACTTCACACTCAACATCGTGAACTCCTCGTGTCGGCGACCCCCGACCATTAACGGATTGTAAACTCTTGCCCGGATCTGGGAAAGTTGAACACTTCGTTAAGGTGAATCGGCGGGGCAAGACGCGAATGACGCGATCTTATCCAGGCGGCGCGGCACCAAACGAAAAGGCCGCCCCGAGGGCGGCCCTTTGGTCCCGACTTCGTCGGGAGAATTTGGAGCGGGCGAAGGGATTCGAACCCTCGACCCCAACCTTGGCAAGGTTGTGC
>JBMOJG010000337.1:0-4439 GCA_049316925.1 Alsobacter sp.
GACATGTTGCAGACCGTCATCCGCCCTTCCATCGACAGGGACCGGATCGCCTCGCCCGCATATTCGATGACGTGGCCGGTGCCGCCGGCGGTGCCGATCTCGCCGATGATGGCCAGGATGATGTCCTTGGCGCTCACCCCGGCCGGCAACACGCCGTCGACGGTGACCCGCATGTTCTTCGCCCTGCGCTGAATCAGCGTCTGG
The DNA here is from genome assembly GCA_049316925.1 of Alsobacter sp. Taxonomy (GTDB): domain Bacteria; phylum Pseudomonadota; class Alphaproteobacteria; order Rhizobiales; family Beijerinckiaceae; genus Alsobacter. The sequence goes on from JBMOJG010000337.1 coordinate 205, forward strand.
GTGGCGAGCACATGCTCGACCTCGCTGGTGCCGATGCCATGCGCCAGCGCCCCGAAGGCGCCGTGGGTCGACGTATGGCTGTCACCGCACACGATGGTGGTGCCCGGCAGCGTGAAGCCCTGCTCGGGCCCGATGATGTGGACGACGCCCTGGCGGCTGTCGAGCTCGTCGAAATATTCGATGCCAAACTCGTGGGCGTTCTGCGCCAGAGTGTCGACCTGGATGCGCGACTCGGGGTCGGCGATGCCTTCGCGCCGGTCGCTGGTCGGAACGTTGTGGTCGACCACCGCGAGCGTCTTTTGCGGCGCGCGCACGGTGCGGCCGGTCATGCGCAGGCCCTCGAAGGCCTGCGGGCTGGTCACCTCATGCACCAGATGGCGGTCGATATAGAGAAGGCAGGTACCGTCCGGCTGCCGGTCGACGACATGGTCGTCGAAAATCTTGTCGTAGAGGGTGCGCGGGGCCATAGCGAAAACTCCCTGTCGGGACGGGCTGTCATGCAGACGTCGTCGCGGCACGTTTACGCGAGGCCGCGGCTGCGGGGAAGCCCCCGCGCGTGTGCCATCAGGTTCACGAAAAAGGCCGGGCATAAGGCCCGGCCGGTTCTATCGCCGTCAGCGGCGGTGCCGATCAGACGGCCTTCTTGTCGCCCTTGGCGCCCGCCTTCGGCGCGTCCTTGCGCTCAGCGATACGGGCCGACTTGCCGCGACGGTCGCGCAGGTAATAGAGCTTGGCGCGCCGCACCTTGCCGGTGCGCACGACCTTGATTGACTCGATCAGCGGCGAGTAGACCGGGAACACGCGCTCCACGCCCTCGCCATAGCTGATCTTGCGGACCGTGAAGCTTTCCTGCAATCCACCGCCGTTGCGGGCGATGCAGACACCCTCATAGGCCTGGACGCGGGTACGGTCGCCTTCGACCACCTTGACGTTGACCTGGACCGTATCGCCGGGGCGGAAATCTGGAATCGGGCGCTTGGCCGCAAGCCGGTCGGCCTGCTCCTGGTCGAGCTGCTGGATGATATCCATCGTCATGTCTCCTGCCGTGGCGGGTCCGCAAGTCCCGGCCCGCGAGCGTTTCAGCACGCTGTTTTCAGTTAGGAGCGTGGCCTTACACGATGATGGCCGTGCTGTCGAGCCGGCTCAGGGCCTTGCGGCGCTGCGACTATCGAGCCGCCCCTTCGATTCGCCGGCAAAATGCGCCAGGCAGGCATTGAGGATCCAGTAGGAGCCGCCGTCATTGCCCGCATAGTGCTCGCACGTCTCGCGCACGCGGGCATTCATCGCCCGCCACAGAGGCAGGGAATCCTCCTTGGCCGAAGCTTCCTTCTTCAGGCAGACATGGCGCATCCAGGCCTTGCCGCCGCGGGCCGCCGTCATCTCGCAATACTGCTCGGTGTCATAACCGGGCAGCGGACCCGCGGCAGGACCGACTTCCGGGGCCGCGAGGACCGGCCCACAGCCAAGGCCACACAGCACCGCGGCAGCGAGAACGAGACGGCCCATGACGAAACTCCGGACGGACGGGAAACAACGGCCAGCATCCGTTGGATTCGTTACGAATTGGTCCTTTCAGTCCTCGAAACTCCGCTGTCCGGCCAGATCGGGGCGGCGCTCCCGTGTGATGCGCTCAGCCTCGGCGCGACGCCAGCGGGCAATCTTTGCATGGTCGCCGGAGAGCAGGACCTCGGGGATGTCGTGCCCTTCCCACGCACGCGGGCGGGTGTAGTGCGGGTATTCCAGCAGCCCGCCTTCGAAGCTCTCCTCGGTCCCAGACGCTTCCTTGCCCATGACGCCCGGCAGCAGCCTGACGCAGGCGTCGAGCAGCACCAGCGCTGCCGGTTCGCCGCCCGACAGCACGTAGTCGCCGATCGAGACCTCCTCGAGCCCCCTCCCGGCAATCACCCGCTCGTCGACACCCTCGAAGCGCCCGCACACCACGACAACGCCTGGCCCTGCGGCCAGCGCCCGGACCCTCTCCTGCCGCAGCGGGCGGCCGCGGGGGCTGGTCAGGAGACGCGGCCGCGGGTCATTCGCCGCCAGCGCCGCGTCGACGGCTTCTGCCACCACGTCGGCCCGCAGCACCATGCCGGCGCCGCCGCCGGCCGGCGTATCGTCGACGGCGCGATGCCGGCCGATTCCATGGTCGCGGATGTCGTGCGCCTGCAGCGACCAGATGCCGCGGGCGAGTGCGTCCCCCGCCAGGGACAGGCCGAGCGCGCCGGGGAACATCTCCGGGAACAGCGTGAGGATGGTGGCGGACCACATCGGCTCAGAGCGTCGCCAGCACGGCGGGATCGACATTGCCGCCGCACAGGAGCACGCCGACCCGCTCTCCGGCTGCCGGCAGGTAGGCGCCGCTTGCCAGCGCCGCGAACGCTGCCGCACCGCCGGGCTCGCTGGCGATCCGCCAGTCGCGCCACAGCTGCGCCTGGGCACTCCGGATCGCGGTGTCGGTCACCAGCACGACCCTGTCGATGGCGGCTTGTGCCACCGCGAAGGGCAGCGTGCCGACGCGTCGCGCTCCCAGCGAGTCGGCTGCGACCGACTCGACCGGCACGTCCAGCGGTTCGCCTGCCTCCAGCGCCGCATGCAGACAGCGCGACCCCTCGGGCTCGACCGCCACCACCCGGACCCGCCCGGCCCACCACGCCGCCATGCCGGCGACAAGGCCACCACCGCCGCACGCCACCAGAACCGTATCGAGCGGGCCAAGTCCCAGCGCCGCCTGGTCATGTTCCCACTCAGCCGCAACGGTGCCCTGCCCGGCCAATGTTTCGACAGCGTCATACGGATGAACCAGCAGCGCGCCCGTGACACCCGCATGGGCATCGCAGGCCGCCTGCGCGTCGGCATAGCGGGCACCTCCCACCACCACCTCCGCGCCATGGCGGCGGATAGCCTCGATCTTCACCGGGCTGGCGATCTCGGGCACGAAGATCGTCGCGCTGTGGCCGAGAGCGGCGGCGGCGAGCGCCACGGCAACGCCATGATTGCCACCAGAGGCCGCGGTCACGCCGGCTGGCGGCACCGTCCGCGACAGCAGCGTATTGAACGCGCCACGGGTCTTGAACGATCCGGCATGCTGGACAAGCTCAAGCTTGAACGTGACGTCGGCACCCTGCGTCAACCCCAGGGGCAGCAGTGGTGTCCGCAGAGCATGGCCGCGGAGGCGCTCATACGCGGCGCGAATTTGGTCAGGCGTGACGGGCAGGGGCATCGGTCCTCCGGATGTGCTCAGGCTTAGGCCCTTGCAGCCGCCTGCTCAAGCCGTCGCTCAGGCCCAGATCGCGATCGGCAGGCCGAAGCCGTCACGATCCGGCTCGCCGGCGAAGCGCAGGGCCTCGCCGCGCAGGATCGCCAGGGCGGTGACGGCGCACGCGCAGGCGTCGAGCAGGTCATCGGTGGCAGCGCCCCGCGGCGGGATGCCCAGCAGCAGGCCGGCCGGAAGTCCCGCTGCAGCCAGCAATGCGCGGCGTTCCTCCATGCCGGGCGGGTGGACCCGCGACTTCACCTTCTTGGGCTCCGCGAGCGGCCGGCCGCGATTCAGCCGCATGAAGGCGCCCTCGGGATGCACCTCGTGCACCCGCTGCGCCCACACCGGGTCATCACGCAGGACGGCATCGAGATCCCTGATCTTCGGAAACAGGAAAAAGGCCTGCTTGGAAATCTTGCGCGGCGGATCCGATGTTTCAGCGGCAGCAGCGCAGGCGGCCGCGTAGCCATCGGCCATGACGGCGGCACGCGCCGGGACGGCGAAGACCGAGGATTGCCGGGCGCCAAGCCGGGCCCGCAGCAAGCGCTCGGGGCCGCGCCCCCCGGGTCCAATCCGATCGGGCAGGCCGATCGGCATATCAACCGCCACCACTGACGGCGCCTCGGGCACGGCCCGCAGCGCTGCGGCATCGGCGAGAAGGCGCACATGCGGTGCCGCGGTCGCCTCGATCGGCAGCAGCACCGCGATCCAGCCGGCCGGGCAGCCATCGACCCCCATCACCCACGCCATGCTGCATCATCTCCGCCAATGGCACGATGGCCCTCGCTCCACGCTGGCTCTATGCTGCGTTGCACCATCGTGCAATTCCAGCCCGCCCGGTCGCAGGTGTCGTCATGTCGCAATCCGTCCGTCCCCGCCGCAGCGTTCTCTATATGCCGGGCTCCAATGCCCGCGCACTCGAGAAGGCCCGCACTTTGCCGGCCGACGCCCTGATCCTCGATCTCGAGGACGCCGTCGC
>JBMOJG010000338.1:0-4436 GCA_049316925.1 Alsobacter sp.
CGTGCGGGATGGTCGATGCCGGCCTGAAGGGCTCGATCATCAATGTGTCGTCGCAGATGGGCCATGTCGGCGGCCAGAAGCGGACCGTGTATTGTGCGTCGAAATTTGCCGTAGAGGGCATGACCAAGGCCATGGCGGTCGAGTTCGGCCCGGCGGGCGTGCGTGTCAACACGTTGTGTCCCACCTTCGTGCTGACCGAGATGACCCGCCCGTCCCTGGCCGAGCCCGGCGTGCGCGAGGCGATCCTGGCCAAAATCAAGCTCGGCCGCCTGGGTGAACTCGAGGACATGATGGGTCCGGTGGTCTTTCTAGCCTCCGATGCCTCGCGACTGGTGACGGGGGCGTCGCTGCTTGTCGACGGCGGCTGGACGGCGGAGTGACGCTGCCGTGCCGGGAGCTGTGACAGCGCTGGACGTGGCGCGCCGTGCCGACGTGTCGCGCTCGGCCGTTTCGCGATGTTTCACAGCTGGAGCGAGCATCGCGCCGGACACACGGGCCCGGATCCTGGCTGCGGCGGACGCCCTGGGCTACAGGCCAAACGCACTCGCGCGGTCCCTCATCACCCGCCGGTCCGGCCTGATCGCGGTGGTGTTGGGGCAACTCGACAACCCGTTTTACGCCGACCTGCTGGCAAGGCTGGCCGCTGCACTGCAGACAGAGGGGTACCGGCTGCTGTTGTTCTTTGCGTCGCCGCAGGACGCGCCCGATCCGCTCGTCGGGCAGATCCTTCCGTATCAGGTCGACGGCATCGTCCTGGCTGCCACGAGCCTGACGTCTGGGCTGGCGGATGCATGCGCTGGCGCCGGAATTCCGGTGGTGCTGGTGAATCGCACGACAGACCGGCCGGCAGTGGCAAGCGTGACCAGCGCCAACCGAGAGGGCGGGCGGCTCGCGGCCCGGTTCCTGCTCGCGGCAGGACACCGGCGGATGGCCTATGTGGCCGGTGCAGCCGGCGCCTCGACCAACCGCGACCGGGCTCTTGGCTTCACGGAGGTGCTGCAGGAGACGGGACTTGGCCCACCCTTGCAGGCCGAAGGTCACTACAGCCATGCGGGTGCAGCGGCTGCCGCGCGGACGCTTCTCGCGTCGCCGGAGCCTCCCGAAGCGGTGTTCTGCGCCAACGACCACATGGCCGTTGCGGTTCTCGATACGGCCAGGCGGGAGTTTGGCCTGCGTGTTCCCGTAGACCTGTCTGTTGTAGGCTTCGATGACGCACCGCAGGCGCGCTGGGGCTCCTATGCGCTGACCACGGTCGAGCAACCCGTTGGTTCCATGGTGGCGGCTGCTGTCTCACTGCTCGTGGGACAGATCAGAGGACAGCCTGTGGCAATGCGCCATGAGGCGGTCGCCGGGGCGCTGGTTGTCCGCGATACGGCACGGCGCCCCGCCGCCGGCATCATCCATGATGGAGACCGCGAGGTCTGGCGCCCCGCGCCGTAAAGGCAAGGCAGGGGAAATCAACATGGACGGTCTGACCATCATGGTGGCACCCAACGGGGCGCGCCGCATGCCCGCCGATCACCCGGCTTTGCCCGTGACCGTTCCGGCGATCGCCCGCGCCTGCGCCGAGGCGCACGCGCTCGGCACGCAGGCTGTCCACGTCCACGTGCGCGACAGATAGGGACGCCACTGCCTCGATGTCGGCCTCTATCAGGCACTGACGGACGCGATCCGGGCAGAGGCCGGGTCAAGGCTGATCGTGCAGGCGACCACCGAGGCCGTCGGCCGTTTCACGCCAGCCAAACAGATCGCGCTGGTTCGCACGCTCAGGCCCGAGGCTGTCAGCATCGCCCTCAAGGAGCTGGTACCCGACGACGCTTCGTTGCCGGATGCAGCGGCACTCTATGACTGGGCGTACAAGCAAGGCATTGCCGTGCAGCACATCCTCTATTCCGTTGAGGAGCTGAATCGATTTCTGGCGCTGGTGGCTCACGGAACGATCCCGGGTGAGCGCCATGCGGTTCTCTTCCCGCTCGGGCGCTACGCGGCCGACCAGCAGAGCCGACCGGCCGATCTGTTGCCATTCCTCGGCCGGCTCGCAGCCTGTGGCCGCGCCGATCGGCTGGACTGGATGGTCTGTGCGTTTGGCCGCGGCGAGACGGCCGTCCTAGTCACGGCCGCGGCACTGGACGGCCATAGCCGCATCGGCTTCGAGAACAGACTCTGGAACGCAGACGGCAGCCTGGCATCAGATAATGGGGCGCGCGTGTCCGAGCTGAGCAAGGTACTGGCGTTCCTGCATAGGCCGCTGGCCAACCGCGACCGGGCCCTGAAGGTGCTCGGCCAGCCTTAACTTGACGCGAGCACCGGTCCCGCAGGGCTTCGGGAGCCTCTCGGCTCAAGGGTGGATCTCGCGCTCCAAACCTAACCGCCAACCGCCGATGACCAGCTTAGGCCGCACCACCCTGTGGGACGCGGCCGAAATGACCAATCAGCGCAGCATGAAAAGCCCTTCAGGCCTTTGGTTCGAGCAGCACCAGGGTCACGCCACCTTCTTCCAGAATGACCCGCGAATGCGGAAAGGACTGACCAGCAGGTCCAGCGGGTTCCGTCCGCCAGGATCATCGCGCGGCTCATGACGACCGCACGCGACCATCTTGGCAAGGCCGATACAGTGATCACGGCTGCCATCGAAGGCGGCGTGCCGACACTCCTCGAAGCCCGGGCCCTTCTGGACCGGTTCCATACCATGGTCCGCCGCAAGAGCGCCGACCTGGACGGATGGATTGCCGATGCCACGAACAGCCTGTTGGCGTCGTTCGCCGCCGGGATCCGCAAGGATAGGTCCGCTGTCATGGCCGCGATCGCGAGCCCATGGTCCAACGGCCAGACCGAGGGGCAGATCACCAAATTGAAGCTGGTGAAGAGGCAGATGTATGGGCGGGCAAAGATCGACCTGCTCGAGGCCCGGCTTCTCTCAACAGCCCGAGCCTGAGCGTCCCCACATGTGCGTCAGACCCGAAACGAGACCCCGCCGAATACCCCTTAAAATCCTGTTAGGACTAGTAAATTTGGTCATCTACTGGGGTCAGGATTGGAAGCCGAAAGGGGTCGAACTTCCGTGCTTGTTAACAGGCTTAAATCTCGATCAGTCCCTTGAGCACGCCCACTTCGCGCGTGATCGTCTCCGAGAAATGCGAGGCGGCCTGCTCGACGAAGTCGCGATCCCTAGGCTTGGGCGTTGCGACCCTGATCTCCACGCGCGTCCCGCCGTGGCCGGTCTCCGTGAACGCGTAGGTCATGGGGATACGGGGGGCTTTCGACGCCGGCAGCAGGGTCGTGAACGTCACGGATTCGAATGGTCGCCATTCCATCACCTCCTCGACGATGGCACGGTCCCCGTGCATGCAGTGGTTGATGGTGCCGGCCCCCCTTCGGCCCGCCGGGGCGGCCTCGCGGACCTCGTCCGCCGCGCGCCATTTTGGGCGCAGATCCGGCATGAGGAAGTGGTCCCACACCACTATGCGCGGCGCATCGAAATCGAAGGACAGGACATAGGCCGCGGCTTCCCGCGTCACCTCGTGGCGCGCCCTATCGTTCTCGGCGCGCCACACCGCCTCGAGATCCCGCACCCAGCACGTCACGGCGCCGATGATGTCGACCTCCTCGCGGTGCTCGACGAGCCCCTGCGCCGTCGTGTCCATGCCCAAGGCCTCGGCGCAGGCTTGCGTGTAGAGCGCATAGGCATGGCCGCCCACGAGTTCGGATGCACTGCTCTTCAGCAGCCGGTGGACGAGAATCACGTCGCGGCCAACGAGCTCCTCGCGGCCGGCCATCCTGTGCCGCATCACATCCCCGCTGTGGCAGACGAACTTAACGTCGAGGTCCTGCATGCGGCGGCAGGCATCGCAAGTGCAAGTCGTGGCCTGGCGAATGGTGCGCAGACGGCGCCGGAAGGCCAGATAGGCCGCCTCGATCACGTCCTGGAGCTGTGAGCCGTCAAGCGCCTGGCTGGGAGCATGAACGAAGACCGCGTCGCCCTCGAACTTCGCGATTCGGAACGGCGGGCGCAACGCCTTTACCAGGGTCGCCATGAGATCGGTGATGATGTCGTGGGCGTGGTCCAGCTCCACGGCTGCGAGGAAGCCCGTATAGCCGGATATGTCCCCGATCAGCAGGCAGGCGGACTCGGGCTTTGCCAACATGGAGCGCACCTCGCGATGCCAGATCTTAGCACAGGAAGCGGTTGCATAAACCGACATCCACCGAATGATCAGCCTGTGTGGGGGGGGGTAGTTTGGTGGACGCCCGATGCTCAGGCGGTAGATTAGATCTTGAATTACCGTCCAAACCTGCGCCGTCCTATCGCCCACCTCCGGATTCATCAAACACCCAATCTCGGTGTCCACGAAATCGGCAGCAGCTCAGCCCAGCAATTCTAGGCCCGGCTTCGTGAGAACCGACTTATGTGGTCCCCATTCGGCGTTCACATTTGC
>JBMOJG010000339.1:0-4413 GCA_049316925.1 Alsobacter sp.
TGACGCGTTCAGGCATGCTTGACGCGCTTGGCCAAGACTACATCCGCACAGCCAGGGCAAAGGGGCTCAGCGGGGCGCAGATCGTCTTCGTCCACGCGCTTCGCAACGCGCTCATCCCGATCGTAACGGTTGCGGGCGTCATGACCGGCGTTCTGATCGGCGGTGCCGTGGTCGTGGAGACCGTCTACTCTCTGCCCGGAAGCGGCCGCCTCATCGTCGGTGCCATACAGCGGCGCGACTATCCGATCATCCAGGGCGGTCTGCTGATGACCGCCGGGATCTTCGTGTTCGTGAACATCGTCGTCGACCTCCTCTACGGCTTGCTTGACCCCCGGGTACGCCATGGCCGCTGAAAGCCTGCTCGCCCCCGCTGCTGTCCGGCTGCGCCAGGCGGGACGCTTCGCAGGCAGGCTCCTGGAACACCGCTCCTTCCTGATCGGTTCGATCCTCTTCACGGCGATCGTCGTTTGCGCGAGTTTTGCCGGAATCCTCGCCCCCGACGATCCCAACCGCAACGACTACACGGCGATACTGACCGGCCCCGGTGCCGGGCACCGGTTCGGCACGGACGGTTTCGGGCGCGACATCTTCGCCCGTGTCTTGCACGGGGCTCGGACATCGCTCGTCATCGGCCTGAGCGTCGTTATTGGGACCGGCTTCGCCGGGGTCGTGATTGGAACGCTGGCGGCATATGTCGGCCCGCTGGACAGCATCTTGATGCGCACGATGGACGGGCTCATGGCTTTCCCGGGCGTGCTGCTGGCCATTGCGCTGTCGTCTGCGTTGGGGCCGTCGGAGTTCAACGTAATCCTTGCGCTGACGATCGCATTCATGCCCCGGACGGCCCGCGTCGTGCGGGCCAGCGTGCTGGTCGTGAAGGAAATGCCTTTCGTCGAGTCGGCCGTTGCGATCGGTGCCGGGCATTGGCGGATCATTACGCGCTATATCCTGGCCAACTCCCTTTCGCCGCTGATCGTCCAACTGACCTTCGTGTTTGCCGTGACGGTGCTGGCGGAGGCTATCCTCAGCTATATCGGCGTGGGCCCTCCTCCCCCTGCGCCGTCGCTCGGCAACATCATCGCCGAGGGCCGCAACTACATCCGCGAAGCGCCATGGATCGCGTTCTTTCCCGGTGTCGTGATCGCCGCCATGGTGCTTGGCCTCAACCTGATGGGGGACGGACTTCGCGATGTGATTGACCCGCGCCTGCGCACGCTACGCGAAGCGGGCTAGAGGTGGCGCATGAGGCCCTGCAGGCCCATGTCGCCCCTCAGGCGTTCGACCGTACAGCGTGCAATGGACACGCCTTCCCGCGCCAACTGTCGCCAGACCTTGCGGGCGCCATACACCTCGAAGCTCTTGGCGAAGGGTAATCCCCCCGCTGAATGAGGGTATCCCTCCGGCGAGGGCCGCGGGGCGCTACGCTCTTGGGAGGCTGTGTGGTGTCGCCATTTCGGCGGCTTCGCTGGTGTACCTGTGCACTTCCTCGCGAATGATGCGGGTTGTGACCTCGCTCAGGTAGCGTCGGAGGGCCTTGTCAAGTTCCTGGAAATCGGGGCAGAGAACCTGGTCGATGAATGTCTTTGGCGCCTTGAGCATGACTGTCGTATGGCGCTGCCGCGAGAGCCGGTAGGGCTTGAGTTCGTATCGCCGACAGAGTGTCAAACGGCGTTGAACTTTGACCCCTGACAATCAGGATGAGACTCGCCGCAGCTGTCGTTCCGTAGGGAGGGCGTAGCCCGACTGGAGGAGCGACAGCTGCGGCGGCGCGATTTCCTTGGGGGGATCGGGCCGCCCGGCAGTCGTGGCCGACCGGATAAGATCAGGGCTTTCACCTCAACGAGGAAGCCGCTTTTGCCTGGCCGCCATGTCACCGATTGCCAAATGAGAATGTACATGACGCTTCGACAGACCCACACGGCGGCGATCTCGGCCGCCAAGTCCGGCTTCAGCGCAGCCAGCGCGTATCGTCTTGAGAAGGATCCACGTCTGCCATCGGGGAAGACGGCGCGGCGGGACCGTCGGCGCCCCGATCCCCTCGCGGCGGTCTGGGACAGCGAGGTTGTTCCGCTGCTGAAGGCGGCGCCTGGTCTTCGGCCGGTGGCGATCTTCGAGGAGATCGGGCGTCGCCACCCCGCGCTGGGCGATGGCGTGCGCCGGACCATGGAGCGCCGGATCCGCGCCTGGCGCGCGCTGTTCGGGCCAGAGCAGGAGGTGATGTTCCGACAGGCGCACGAGCCCGGGCGGATGGGCCTGTCGGACTTCACCGACATGGGCGATCTGATGATCACGGTGGCGGGCCAGGGGCTCGATCACCGGCTTTATCACTTCCGGCTGGTCTACTCGGGGTTCGAACACGCCCATGTGGTCCTGGGCGGTGAGAGCTATGTCGCCCTGGCCGAAGGTCTGCAGAATGCCCTGTGGGCGCTGGGCGGCGCTCCGCAGGAACATCGCAGCGACAGCCTCTCCGCCGCCTTCCGCAACCTGGACCGCGACGCCCGCGAAGATCTGACCCTGCGCTACGACGCCCTGTGCGCCCACTACGGCATGGAGCCCACCCGCAACAACACCGGCGTCGCCCACGAGAACGGCTCGGTCGAGAGTTCGCATGGGCATCTGAAGAAGACCGTGGAGGACGCCGTGCTGCTGCGCGGCTCGCGCGACTTCGCCGATCTGGCGGCCTATCGCAGGTTCATTGACGAGGTGACGGGTCGCCACAATGCCAAGTTCGGCCCGGCCAAGTTCGGCCCGCGCATCGATGTCGAGCGGGCGGCCCTCAAGGCGCTGCCCGGGCGCCGGACCGCCGATTACGAGGAGGCCATCGTCACCGTGACCTCTTCCTGCGGGTTCGTTCTACGCAAGGTGTTCTACAGCACGCCGTCGCGCCTGATCGGTCACCGGCTGCGCGTGCGCCTTTATGACGATCGCCTCGACGTCTATCTCGGCGCCAGCCTCCAGATGACCATGCCGCGCGGCCGCGCCGGCGCTGATGGCAAGCATGGCCACGTCGTCGATTATCGGCACGTGATCCACTCCCTCAAGCGCAAGCCCATGGCGCTCATGGGGCTGGTCTACCGCGACAAGCTGTTCCCCCGCCAAGCCTATGGCAGAGCCTTCGAGGCCATGGTCGCCAGGCTTCCCGCCCGCATCGCCTGCCGCAACATGGTCGATCTCCTGGCCCTGGCCCACGACCGCGCCTGCGAAGGCGAGCTTGCTGAGCGCGTCACGCTGGATCTCGACGGTGGACGCTTGCCGGACATGACGGTCCTGCGGGCGCTGTTCATGCCCAACATCGCGGCCCTGCCAGAGATCACCGTCTCCCACGTCTCGCTCAGCCTCTACGACGAACTGGCCACCGTGTGCACGGGAGCGGCCGCATGAAACCCGCCGATCCCGTCGACGCCGGCCGTCTGACCTTGGCGCTCAACGAGCTGCGGCTGCCGGCCATCAAGACCATCTGGCCCGACTTCGCCGTGCGCGCCGACAAGGAAGGCTGGCCCGCGGCGCGCTTCCTGGCCGCGCTGACCGAGCACGAGTTGGCCGAACGCGCCAGCCGGCGCATCCAGCGCCATCTCGAAGAAGCCCGGCTGCCCCCCGGCAAGACCCTCGACAGCTTCGACTTCGACGCCGTGCCGACCGTCAGCAAGGCCCAGGTCATGGCTCTCGCCGCCGGCGACAGCTGGCTCGACAATGGCGCCAACCTCTTGATGTTCGGCCCGCCCGGCGGCGGCAAGTCGCACTTGGCGGCGGCCCTGGGTCTGGCGCTGGTGGAAGCAGGCTGGCGCGTGTTCTTCGCCCGCACGACCGACCTGGTTCAAAGGCTGCAGACCGCCCGCCGCGACCTGCAGCTCGAAGCCGCCATCGCCAGGCTCGACAAATACCATCTGCTGATCCTCGACGACCTGGCTTACGTCACCAAGGATCAGGCCGAGACCAGCGTCCTGTTCGAGCTCATCAGCGCCCGCTACGAGCGCCGGTCCATGCTGATCACCGCCAACCAGCCCTTCGGAGAATGGGGGCGGATCTTCCCAGACCAGGCCATGACCCTCGCCGCCGTCGACCGCCTCGTCCACCACGCCACCATCTTCGAGATGAACGTCGAGAGCTACCGCCGACGAACCGCCATCGAGCGAAAGCGTGGACCAGGACGACCGCCCATCCGCGCGACAATCAACACCTCAGCCTGATCGGCGCTCCGCCAAACGAAAGGGCTTGCGCTCGTGTCGCGCCGCGACAATCATCACATCGCTGCGACTGACAATCATCATCCAGATTGTCGCGCGCCTCGCATCCAGATTGTCGCGCCACACTGGCCAGAAAGCCGCGCATGCTGGTTTCGATTGCGCTCGCCAACAAGATGGCACGCGCCATCTGGGCGATGATCACGCATGATCCGGAATACCGGGAACCGGC
>JBMOJG010000340.1:0-4413 GCA_049316925.1 Alsobacter sp.
CGTCCTCAACAGCCTTGGCATCCTGGCCGCGGTGGTGGCGCTGGGCGGCGACCTGGCGCTCGCCTGCCTGGCGATGGCCGACGTGACCCCGCCGAGCGGCCGCGGCCGCCAGGTGCGGCTGCCGGCGCCGGGCGGCGAGATCGCGCTCTTCGACGAGAGCTACAACGCCAACCCGGCCTCCATGCGGGCGGCGCTCGGCATTCTCGGCCAGGCACCCGTTGGCCTGCGTGGCCGCCGTATCGCGGTCCTGGGAGACATGCTCGAACTCGGGCCGGACGGGCCCGCCCTGCATGCCGGCCTGGCGGCGGCGGTGGAGGAGAACGGCATCGACCTTGTGTTCGCCGCCGGACCGCTGATGAAGGCGCTGTGGCAGGCCCTGCCGCAGGAGCGGCGTGGCGGCTATGCGGCGACGGCCGATGCACTCGAGGCCACAGTCCTGTCGGCGCTGCGGGCCGGCGATGTCGTCACCGTCAAGGGCTCGAACGGCAGCCGCACCGCGGCGATCGTCGCCGCCATCACCAAGCGTTTTGCGCCATCGGCCCCTCTGGCCGGCTGAGACGGGACAAACCCATGCTCGCCTTCCTCGCCGACTACTCGGCCGCCTTCAGCCCGCTGAACGTGTTCCGCTACATCACCTTCCGGACCGGCGGGGCGACCGCCACCGCGCTGCTGTTCGTGTTCCTGTTCGGGCCGCGGATCATCGCCGGGCTGCGCCTCAAGCAGGGCAAGGGCCAGCCGATCCGAACCGACGGGCCGCAGTCGCACCTGCTGACCAAGAAGGGCACGCCCACCATGGGCGGGTTGATGATCCTGTCGGGCCTGGTGGTGTCGACGCTGCTGTGGGCCAACCTCACCAACCCGTATGTCTGGGTGGTGATGCTGGTGACGCTCGGCTTCGGGGCGATCGGCTTCTATGACGACTACCTCAAGGTGACAAAGCAGACCCACAGCGGCTTTGCCGGCCGCTCGCGGCTGGCGCTGGAGTTCGTGATCGCGCTCGCTGCCTGTTACGTGATGTCGCGCGTCGGCGTCGGGCGGCTCGCCACCTCGGTGTCGCTGCCGTTCTTCAAGGATGTGCTCATCGATCTCGGCCTGTTCTTCGTGGTCTTCGGCGCCTTCGTGATCGTGGCGGCCGGCAACGCGGTGAACCTGACGGACGGGCTGGACGGCCTCGCCATCGTGCCGGTGATGATCGCGGCGGCGACCTTCGGGTTCATCGCCTATCTGTCGGGCAACGCCATCTTCGCCAGCTACCTGCAGATCAACTTCGTGCCGGGCACCGGCGAGCTCGCCGTCATCTGCGGCGCCATGATCGGCGCCGGCCTCGGCTTCCTATGGTTCAACGCGCCGCCAGCGCAGATCTTCATGGGCGATACCGGTTCGCTGGCACTGGGCGGGCTGCTCGGCGCCATCGCGGTCGCCACCAAGCACGAGATCGTTCTGGCGATCGTCGGCGGCCTGTTCGTGCTTGAGGCCCTGTCGGTGATCATCCAGGTGGCGTCTTTCAAGCTCACCGGCAAGCGGGTGTTCCGGATGGCGCCAATCCACCACCATTTCGAGCAGCTCGGCTGGTCCGAACCGCAGGTGGTGGTGCGGTTCTGGATCATCGCCGTGGTGCTGGCGCTGGTCGGCCTCTCCACCCTGAAGCTGCGGTGAGGGCGGCATGACGCCGGTCCACTGTTTTTCCGGACGCCAGGTCGCCCTGTTCGGGCTCGGGGGCTCGGGGCTGGCCACCGCCCAGGCGCTCGTCGCCGGCGGGGCGAAGGTGGCCGCGTGGGACGACAGCGAGGCGGCGCGCGCCAGGGCCGCGGCGGCAGGCATCGGCGTCGCCGACCTTTCGGCGGCGGACTGGAGCGGCTTTGCCGCGCTGGTGCTGGCGCCGGGCATCCCGCTGACGCATCCGGCGCCGCACTGGACCGTGCTGCGCGCGCAGGCGGCAGGGATGGCCATCATCGGCGACATCGAGCTGTTCTGCCGCGAGCGTGCGGCGCTGGCTCCCGACGCGCCCTTCGTCGCCATCACCGGCACCAACGGAAAGTCGACCACCACGGCGCTGATCACGCATGTGCTGCGGCAGGCCGGGCGGGACGTGCAGATGGGGGGCAATATCGGCACCGCGATCCTGTCGCTGGCCCCGCCCTCGGCTGATCGTGTCCACGTCATCGAGTGCTCGTCGTTCCAGATCGACCTCGCGCCGTCGCTGGCGCCGGCCGTCGGCATCCTGCTCAACGTCACGCCCGACCATCTCGACCGGCACGGCACGCTGGAGGCCTATGCGGCCATCAAGGAACGGCTGGTGGCGGCGGCCGGCACCGCCATTGTCGGCGTGGATGACGATCCTTGCCGGGCGATTGCCTCGTGCCTTGTCGCGGCGGGTCGGCGGGTGGTGCGGATTTCCGTCGAGGAGACGCTGCCTGACGGCCTGTTCCGGCAGGGCGAGGGCGTCGCCTGGGCCTGCGGCGGCGCGGTGACGGCGGTGGCGGAGCTGGCCGGCATCGGCGCGCTGCGCGGCGCACACAATGCCCAGAACGCGGCGGCGGCGATTGCCGCCTGCACGGCGCTGGGCGTTGATCCCGCTGTGATCCGGCGTGGGCTGGCCTCGTTCCCGGGCCTCGCCCACCGCATGGAGCAGGTCGGGCGCCGCGGCCACGTGCTGTTCGTCAACGACAGCAAGGCCACCAATGCGGACGCCGCCGAGAAGGCACTGTCATCGTTTTCCGGCGCCATCCACTGGATTGCGGGAGGGGTTGCCAAGGAAGGCGGGATCGCGCCGCTGGCGCCGCTGTTTGGCCGGGTGGCGAGAGTCTACCTGGTTGGCAAGTCGTCCGACGCCTTCGCGGCGACGCTCGGCTTGGCGGTGCCGCATGTGTCCTGCGGCACCCTGCCGGAGGCGGTGGCTGCCGCCGCCGCCGATGCGGCCATGAGCGACGCTGCCGAACCGGTCGTGCTGCTGTCGCCAGCCTGCGCCTCCTACGACCAGTATCCGAACTTCGAGGTCCGCGGTGCCCATTTCCGCGACCTCGTGCACGCCCTGCGGGGCGTGACGCCGCTACCGCAGGAGTGAGCCATGGCCTCGCGCATCGAACGCACGCCCTTCTCCGACTGGTGGTGGACCATCGACCGCCTGCTGCTGGCGTTGCTGATCGTCCTGATGGTGATCGGGATCGTGCTCAACATGGCGGGCAGCCCGCCGGTGGCGGAGCGTCTGGGCCTGTCGACCTTCCACTTCGTCAACCGGCAGGTGCTCTACCTGATGCCGGCCATCCTGGTGATGCTGACGGTGAGCTTCTTCTCGCCGCGGCATGTGCGTCGGCTGGCCCTGTTCCTCTATCTCGGCGCCATGGCGCTGGTGGTGGCGACGCTGCTGTTCGGCACCGAAGTGAAGGGCGCGCGGCGCTGGATCTCGCTGGCCGGCATCGCCGTGCAGCCGTCCGAATTCGTCAAGCCGGCCTTCGTCGTCCTGGCAGCCTGGGCATTCTCGGAGGGCGGACGGCGGCGCGACGTTCCCGGCACCATCATCGGCTTTCTGCTGCTGGCGCTGACCATCGTGCCGCTGGTGCTGCAGCCCGATATCGGCCAGACCATGCTGGTCACCATCGTGTGGTGCGGCCTTGTCTTCCTGTCGGGCCTGCATCTGTTCTGGGTGGTCGGGCTCGGCGGCGTCAGCGTGTTCGGGCTGTTTGCCGCCTATCACCTGCTGCCGCATGTGGCGGCGCGCATCAACCGGTTCATGGACCCGGCGTCCGGCGATACGTTCCAGGTCGACAACGCCATCGACAGTTTCGTGCAGGGCGGCTGGCTCGGGAAGGGACCGGGCGAGGGCACGGTCAAGCGTATCCTGCCCGACAGCCACACCGACTTCATCTTCGCCGTGACGGCGGAGGAGTTCGGCATCATGGTCTGCCTCGTGCTGCTGTCGATCTTCGCGATGGTGGTGCTGCGCGGGCTTGTGCTGTCGCGCCGCAACGAGGAGCCGTTCTGCCGGCTGGCGGCCGCCGGGCTGATCATGCTGTTCGGCCTGCAATCGGTGATCAACATGGCGGTCAACGTGCATCTCATGCCGGCCAAGGGCATGACGCTGCCGTTCATCTCCTATGGGGGGTCGTCGCTGATCTCGCTGGCGCTGGCCATGGGGTTCCTGCTGGCGGTGACGCGGCGACGGCCGCGGTCTGAATACTTCGACCGCGTGGTTCGGCCGCTCGATCCGGCGCGCACGTGATGGCGGGGCCGATCCTGCTCGCCGCCGGGGGCACCGGCGGCCACCTGTTCCCCGCCGAGGCGCTGGCCGCAGCCCTGGCGGCGCAGGGCCATGGCGTTCACCTCGCCACCGACGAGCGGGCGACGCAGTATGGCAAGGCCTTCCCGGCTATTGCCGTCCACGTCATCCCGTCCGCCACAGTGTCGGGCCGGTCG
>JBMOJG010000341.1:0-4410 GCA_049316925.1 Alsobacter sp.
CTCGAGCGCGAGGGGATGACAGCGATCCTGCACGACATGGGCCGCAGCATCGCCGCGACCATGATCGAAATCTTCTCCGACCTGCCGCCTGGCCACATGTTCTTCGACCGGTTCTCCTTCATCTCCGCCGACGACCTGCCCGAGTTCCAGCAGATCCTCGAGCGTGACGAGCGGGGCGCGCCGGAGCCCGACGACCGCCGCCGTCTGGTCCTGCTGACCTTCGGCTATATCGAGCCGCACCATCGCCTCGGCCTGATCGACGTTGCCGTGATGACCCACATGGTGCGTGTGCGGCATGTCCTGAAGGCGAGCCTTCCGGCGTCGCTGGCCGATGCCGTCGAGTTCTACGATCCCGCCGCTGTCTGCATGGCCGCACCCGTGCTCGACAACGTGCTGTTCGGCCGCATCGCCTACGGGATCGCCGACGCCGAGGCGACCGTGCTGGCGGTCGTGCGCCGGTCGATCGAGGCCGTCGGCCTGACGGCCGACGTGTCGCGCATCGGACTGGGTTTCCAGACCGGGCATGGCGGTCGATTGATCAGCTCGTCACAGCGGGCTGCGCTGTCGCTGGCCCGCTCCCTGATCAAGCGTCCTGCCATCCTCATCCTCAATGCTCCGTTCGGGGCGTTCTCGGACGCGGATGCGGCTCGCCTGCTGCAAGCCGTACGATCCTTCCAGGCCGGCCGCTCCGTGATCATGGTCTGCCAGGGCGAGCCGCCCGCCGACCTGGACACGATTGTCCGTTTCAGTGGCCTGCGCCTGGCCGGGGTCGACCATCGCGTTACACAGGCTCCGGGGCAAGACCTGCTCCCGGTTGCGGTCTAGGAGGCGGATATGGGGATCGGCCGTGACGTGGATGCGCTCGCCGCGGTTCCGCTGTTCAGGGACCTGAGCGACGCGCAGCGCAAGCTTGTGTGCTTCACCAGCGACCGGCTGGTGTTCCAGACCGGGCAGGTGATGTTCCGGCAAGGCGACGTGTCGGATTCAGCCTATGTGATCCTCGATGGTGCTGCCCATATCACCATCGCGACCCCCAACGGGCCGGTGAAGGTGGCGACCATCGGGCCCCAGGCCATCGTCGGCGAGATGGGTGTGATCACCGGCGCAGCCCGCTCGGCGACGGTGACGGCAGCCGGCGAGACGGCGGCCCTGCGCATTGCCAGGGAGGGTTTTGTGAGCCTCGTGGAAGGTTTTCCGGCGTTCTCGCTGGCACTGGTGCGCGAGCTTGCTGTCAGGCTCGAAAATACCAACAGGGTGCTGGCCGCCATGAACAGCGCCAGGGCGCCGGCCGAGTGACCACCGCAAGCCCGGCAGGGACCATGGCCCCCTCCTCCCCCTCGGCACGCGTTCGCGCCGCTCGTGATGAGCTCCTCGATGACGACACGCTCAGCGTGCATTTCTGGGGCGTGCGCGGGTCCTATCCGGTGGCAGACCGCCGTGTCGACCGGTTCGGCGGCAACACGGCCTGCGTCGAGGTGCGCCTCGGCCACAGGCTGTTCATCATTGATGCGGGAACCGGGATCGTCGGTCTCGGCCAGATGCTGGCCGGCTCGCCGATCACAGAGGTGGATATCCTGCTGAGCCACCTCCACCACGACCATGTGTCGGGGCTCGCCTTTTTCGAGCCGCTGTTTCACGCCGGCGTCACCGTGCGCGTCCATTGCGGTCATCTTGGCGGACAGGACGCCAGCGAGGCGCTGGGGCGGATGTATGCGGCGCCGCTGTTTCCGCTCAGCCTTGATGAACTGCCGGCAACGATCACGCATGTCGGATTCGAAGCCGGACAGACGCTCGGCTTCGGTGACGGGATCGAGGTGGCGACGTGCCTGCTCAACCACCCGGGAGGAGCGACCGGATACCGATTCGCCCATGCGGGACGGACGCTGTGCTACCTCAGCGACATGGAGCACGACGAGGGCGGCCATCCCGCAGCACTCGTCGCCTTCGCGCGTGACGCCGACGTGGTGGTGTATGATGCGACATTCACCGAGGCGGAATACGCACGCTTCAAGGGCTGGGGCCACTCGACCTGCGAGGCCGGGGTCGAGCTGTGTCAGCGGGCCGGCGCGCACGCGCTCGCCGCGTTCCACCACCATCCGCTGCGGGACGACGACGCGCTCGAGGCAATCGAGGCCCAGCTTGCAGCGGCCCTTCCCGGCTCGTTCCATGCGCGCGAGGTTCACAGCATCGCGGTCGGCAGCCCGGACAGCTATCCGGGCATGCTCGGAACCTGAGCGCAAGAGCCCGGCGCACGCGTGATGAGCCGTCCATGTCCAGATCCGGGTAGAACCACAGCCGCAACAGGCCCGTCATGACCCTCGACATCGCCACCCGCGTCTACAATCACAGCTTCCACATCGACCCGGTCATTCGCACCCTGCTCGACACGGATTTCTACAAGCTGCTGATGTTGCAGTTCATCCGTGTGATGCGGCCGCAGACCCGGGCGACCTTCGAGCTGATCAACCGGTCGAAGCGGATCCGGCTGGCCGAGGTGATCGACGAGCGCGAGCTGCGCGACCAGCTCGACCATGCCCGCACGCTGCGGTTCCAGCCCAACGAGCTGATCTGGCTCGCCGGCAACAGCTTCTACGGGACGAAGCAGATCTTCCGCCCGGATTTCCTGGCCTGGCTGGCCGAATTCCGCCTGCCGGACTATGAGCTGACCGTCGTCGACGGCCAGTTCGAGCTGCGGTTTGAGGGGCTATGGTGCGAGACCACCATGTGGGAGATCCCTGCCCTCTCCATCGTCAACGAACTGAAGTCGCGCGCGGCGTTGCGGTCTATGGGACGGTTGACGCTCGACATCCTCTACGCTCAGGCCAAGACCGCGATCTGGCGCAAGACGCTGCGGCTGCGGGCGCTTGCGGCAGAGGGACCGCTGCGCGTCTCGGATTTCGGCACGCGGCGGCGGCACGGGTTCCTGTGGCAGCGCTGGTGCGTCGAGGCGCTGAAGGACGGGCTCGGCGCCAGCTTCAGCGGCACCTCCAACGTCAAGCACGCCATGGACCTGGGCATCGAGGCCATCGGCACGAACGCCCACGAGCTGCCGATGGTCTACGCGGCCCAGGCGCCCGACGACGCGGCGTTGCGGCAGGCGCCCTATCGGCTGCTCGAGGATTGGGCCCGGCTCTATGGCGGCAACCTGCTGGTGGTGCTGCCGGACGCCTTCGGCACGACTGCTTTTCTCCGCGACGCGCCCGACTGGGTCGCCGACTGGACCGGAGCGCGGCCGGACAGCAAGCCGCCGATCGAGGCCGCCGAGGAGTTCATCGCCTGGTGGGAAGCCCGCGGCCAGGACCCGCGTCGCAAGCTGATGGTGCTGTCGGACGGCATGGACGTCGACACGATCGAGACCGCCGTGCGCCACCTGCGTGGCCGGGTCGGCGTCTCGATCGGCTGGGGAACGAACCTGACCAACGACTTCCGGGGCTGCGTACCCACCGGCGAGGATCACCGGCTGGATGCGCTGTCTCTGGTCTGCAAGGTGGTGGAAGCGGACGGCCGACCGGCCGTCAAGCTCTCCGACAACCCCCGCAAGGCCACCGGCCCTGCCGAGGAGGTGGAGCGCTACCGCCGCGTGTTCGGCGAGGCCGGAATGGTGCCGCAGCCGGTCAGGGTTTAGGGGCGGCCTGTCACTCCCGCGATTCAGCGACCGGTTCGGTCGCCACAATCTCGATGCCGAAGCCGGCAAGGCCGACATAGGAGCGCGATGTCGACGACAGGTTGACGATCGAGCTGACACCGAGGTCGCGCAAGATCTGCGCGCCGAGGCCGACCTCGCGCCACTGGCGCTGGCGCTTCGATTCGCTTGACGCCTCATCACCGAGCGGCTGCACCGGCACGCCGGCGGTGCCGTCGCGCAGATAGACGATGACCCCGCGACCGTCCGCCTTGAAGCGGCGCAGCGAGCCGTGAATCGCATCACCACCGCCGAACACGTCGGCCAGCACATTGGCGCGGTGCAGGCGGGTCGTGACCCGCTGCCCGTCGCCGATGCTGCCAAACACAAAGGCGAAGTGCTGCACCGAGTCGAACGGAGTCACATAGGCGTAGCCGGTGAGTTCGCCAATGGGCGTGCGCACCGGGAAGGTCGCCACGCGCTCGACCAGCTTTTCGCGCGACTGACGGTAGGCGATGAGATCGGCGACCGAGATGCGCTGCAGCCCGTGCTTGGTTCCAAAGGCGTCGATCTGCAAACCGCGCATGACCGTGCCGTCGTCATTGGCGAGCTCGCAGATCACGCCAACCGGCGGCAGCCCGGCCAGGCGGCACAGGTCCACCGCGGCCTCGGTGTGGCCGGCGCGCATGAGGACGCCGCCGTCGCGCGCGATCAGCGGGAAGACATGGCCGGGCCGGACGAAGTCGCCCGCGCCCATATTGCCGTTGGCGAGCGCCCGGACCGTGTTG
>JBMOJG010000342.1:0-4400 GCA_049316925.1 Alsobacter sp.
GGTCGAGCGCTTCGCGTCCTCGATCTTGGCGAACAGGTCGCCGATCGAGCGCTCCATCGAGCGCAGCGCCGTGAACCCCTCGCCGGAGCGGTCCATGGTCTGCGCCATCGCGGCGATCTGCCGCTCGAGCGCGTCCAGGGCCCGGCCGTCGGCGTCGGGCTCGCGTGCCGCCTCGATTTTCTCGGCCAGCGACCGCACCAGGCTTTCCAGCCCGCTGAGGTCTGCGGCCGGTGCGGCCGGCCGTCGCTGCAGCGTGTCGTGCAGCGTATCGAGCCGGCGGTTGAGGTCGCCGAGATCGGCGGTCGGCGGCACCGAGCTGCGCTCGATCGCCGCGCTCATCGAATCCAGCCGCCGGTTGAGGTCGGTCAGGTCGGGACCGGCGCCGGAGCTGGCACGGACCGCGATGTCCTCGATCCGCGCGGCCAGCGCGTCGAAGCGCTCTTCCATCTTGGCGACGTGGTCATCCGGGCGGACCGCGTCGACGGCGCTGCGGATCTCGCCCACGGCACGCTGCAGCGCAGCCTCGGCACGCGGGTCGGTGTGGCCGCCTGCGGCTCCGATGCGGTCGAGCCTGTCGGCGAGGCCGGCGATCTGGCGCTCGATCGCGTCGAGCGGCACCGGCCTTGCGGCGCGCTCGGCATCGGCGCGCAGCTCGGCGATCTGGCGCAGGAGGGTTTCGGCGATGTCGGGACGCAGGCTCTGCGCCGGCATCCGGTCCAGCCGGTCGGCCAGGATCGCGATGTCGTCGCGCAGCCCGGCGAGACCGGCAACGGGGCGCAGCTCCTCGACCAGGCGCCCGACCTCGCCGGCCAGCCGCTCCACCGGCCGCAGCACGGCCTCGCGGGCGCCGTCCTCGCGCGTCATCTCGACGCGTTCGGCCAGCTCGCGCACGGCGTGTTCCAGCGCCGACACGTCACCGCGTCCGGCCAGCCCGTCGACGCAGCGCGCCAGGCTCGACAGGTCGCGCTGCAGCGCCTCGATGCCGGTGTCGGGGCGCTGGTCACCAAGCTGTTCGAGCCGCAGGGCGAGGCTCGCCACGTCGGTGCGCAGGCCGTCCAGCATTTCCGTCTGGCGGCGCATGCCGATGCCGCCGCGCTGCCGTCCGCCACCCTCGAGATCGCGCTGCCGGGCGCGGATCTGGGCGATGGCCTCGTCGAGGCTGCCCGGCACCGCATCGATGGCGACGGGCTCGTAGCCTTCGTCCTCGGCGCCATTCAGCGCGTCGAGGATCGTGCCGAGCTTGTCCTCGATCCGGGCGATCCGGTCGGCCCGGCCGGGCTCCTCGGCCGCCGGCCGGTGCTCGGCATCCTCGATTCGGTCGGCGATGTCGGCGAGCCGGCGCTCGAGCTCGCGCAGCGATTGCTCGATGCGCGGCGATGGCGCAGCTGCCGCGGAGGCGGCGCGGGTGCCCACCTGCTCGATGCGGCTTTCCAGCCGCGCCAGCCCGTCGCGCATCGCCTGGGTGTCGGTGTTGCGGCCCGGCTGAACCGCGCGCTGCAGCGAATCAAGCCGCGTCGTGACGAGGTCGAGGGCCTCGCGCAGCGCCACCGAGGTGTGCTCCTGGGCGCGGGCGATCGCCTCGACCTCGTCGCGCCGGTTCACTTCGGCGCGCTCGATGAAGCGCACGACGCTGTCCATCGCGCCGGCCGTCCGTTCCTCGACGGCACTGGCACGGCGGTGTGATTCGGCCACCGCCCGCTCGATCACGGCGGCGAGGTCGCCCGTGCGCTCGGGCCGGCCGGCGCTGTGGCGGGGAATGGCGGTCTGGCTGGAGCGGCGGCCGAGGCGTGCGATCCGCTCCTCGAGCGAGGACAACGGGCTTTCGGCCTCGTCGTCCTCCTCTTCATAGCGACTGCGGCTGCGGCCGCGCGGTGCGGGCTCTGGTTCGGGCACGGCCGTCTCGGAAATGACGGCGTTCAGCCATTCGCCCAGCGTCATGCCGGCCCTGCGCGCGGCTTCCTTCGCCGCATCGCGCGCCGTCGAGTCGACGCCTTTGACGCTCCACGGGATCGCCTGCTTCATCGTCTCGCTCGCCGAGGGCCTTCGCCCTCTCCCTCGAAAGCCGGCTCCGCCGGCAGGATCGTGGGGCGAGGCCGGTCCGGTTAATCGCCGGTTGCCTTTCGCCGCCTGAGCCGACTTTTTCCGGTTACGGTAAACAACCGGTTAAGGAACCTCGCCGGATGGTTAAGAAAGTGTCGCCAGCCTGGCCCGGTGTGGCGCAGAGCACACGGCTCTTGCCGTCCGGGGAGATACAGTTTATATGTGAACTATAACGGCTGGCGCGGATCCCGCGCGGCCCGTTCGCGACCGTGCGCGATCGTCGACCCCGGGAAGGATTGCCCCATGCCGAGCTACAAGGCCCCCGTCGAGGACGTCCAGTTCCTGCTCAACGACGTCTTCCACATCGAGCGCTACGCCAACCTGCCGGGCTTCGCCGATGCGACGCCGGACGTGGTCGAGGCGATCCTGGGCGAGGCCGCCAAGCTCAGCGAGGAGGCCCTCCAGCCGGTCAATCATTCCGGCGATGTCGAGGGTTGCACGCGCCACGAGGACGGGCGCGTCACCACGCCGAAGGGCTTCCAGCAGGCCTACGACGCCTTTTCGCAGGGCGGCTGGATCGGACTGGCGGCTGACCCCGAGTACGGCGGCCAGGGCCTGCCCTACACGCTGGCCGCGGTCGTCAACGAGTTCACCTCCGCCGCCAACATGGCGCTGGCGATGTATCCCGGCCTGACCATGGGGGCGATCGCCGCCCTCCACCGTCATGGCTCGGACGATCAGAAGCGCACCTACCTGCCCAAGATGATCTCCGGCGAGTGGACCGGCACCATGAACCTGACCGAGCCGCATTGCGGCACGGATCTGGGGCTCATCAAGACCAAGGCCGTCCCCAACGCCGACGGCAGCTTCGCAATCTCCGGCACCAAGATCTTCATCTCGGCCGGCGAGCACGACATGACGTCCAACATCATCCACCTCGTGCTCGCCCGCGTCGAGGGCGCGCCGCAGGGCGTGAAGGGCATCTCGCTGTTCGTCGTGCCGAAGTTCATGGTCGGCGCGGACGGCACACCCGGGGCGCGCAACGGCGTCAGCTGCGGCTCGATCGAGCACAAGATGGGCATCCACGGCAACGCCACCTGCGTGATGAACTATGACGGTGCGACCGGCTGGCTGGTCGGTGAAGTCAACCGCGGCCTCGCCGCCATGTTCGTGATGATGAACGAGGCCCGTCTCGGTGTCGCCATCCAGGGGCTGGCCCAGTCCGAGGTCGCCTACCAGAACGCCGTCGCCTATGCGCGCGACCGCCTGCAGGGCCGCGCCCTCTCCGGCGTCAAGGCGGCCGACAAGCCGGCCGACCCGATCATCGTCCACCCCGACGTGCGCCGGAACCTGATGCAGATCCGCGCCTTCAACGAGGCGGCGCGCGCGCTCGTGCTGTGGACGGCGCTGCGCAGCGACGTTGCCCACCGCAGCGGCGATGCCGCCGAGCAGCAGTCTGCCGATGACCGGCTCGGCCTGCTCACGCCGGTGCTGAAGGGCGTGCTGACCGATGTCGGCTTCGACAACACGGTGCGCGCCCAGCAGATGTTCGGCGGTCATGGCTACATCGCCGAATGGGGCATGGAGCAGTTCGTCCGCGATGCCCGCATCGCGATGATCTATGAGGGCGCCAACGGCATCCAGGCGCTGGATCTCGTCGGTCGCAAACTGCCCAAGGATGGCGGCCGCGCCGTCATGGCGTTCTTCGCCGAGGTCGAGACCTGGCTGAAGGAGCGCGCCGGCAACGAGGCGCTGGCGCCCTACGTCAAGCCGATGGGGCCTGCGCTGCAGCATCTCCAGCAGGCGACCATGTGGTTCATGAACAACGCCATGATGCGGCCCGACAATGCCGGCGCCGGCAGCCACGACTACATGCACCTCTTCGGTCTCGTCGCGATGGGGTATATGTGGGGCCAGATGGCCGAGGCCGCGATCGCCAGCAAGCAGAAGGGCAACGGCGTTGCCGCCCGGATGGATGCCAAGCTGCTCGCCGGCCGGTTCTTCATGGAGCGCATGCTGCCCGAGACCGCGGCGCACCTCGCCCGCATCTCGACCGGTGCCGACACCATGATGGCGATGCCGGCGGACGCCTTCTGACCGACCCGAACGCCTGATCCGGTCAGGCTCCGGCCGGACCGCGCACCGACCCCGCGGCGCAGGCCGCCAAGGACACGCAACCAGGGAGAGGCCCGATGGCCGAGGCATTCATCTATGACCACGTGCGGACTCCGCGCGGCCGCGGCAAGGCCGACGGCTCCCTGCACGAGGTGACCGCCCTGCAGCTCGCCGCGGGATCGCTGGCCGCGCTGCGCGATCGCAGCGGTCTCGACACAAAACTGGTCGACGACGTCATCCTCGGC
>JBMOJG010000343.1:0-4388 GCA_049316925.1 Alsobacter sp.
GCTCGGCGAACGCGTCGCCGAGGCCCTCGAGGCCCAGTTCGGCAGCGGCTACGACGTCGCCGTCCAGCATGCCCAGGTGGAGTGGATTGATGGCGCTCCGGCCCTGGCGATCACCGGCATCACCATCCGCGACCCCAGTGGCACGCTGGTGGTGGCGGCGCCACAGGCCGACATCGGGTTCGACCTCGCCTCGCTGGCCGGCGGCCGCGTGGTTCCGCGCAAGATTGCCTTCATCGGCCTCGCCGTCGCCCTCACCATCGCGCAGGACGGATCGGTCTCCATCTCGGCCGCGGGCAATGATGTCGAGCCGGCCATCCAGCCGGTTCAGCCCACGGATACGAGCTTCGGTCCCGCCGCCATCATCGACGCGCTGACGGCCACCGGCGGGGCGATGCGGGTGCTGCAGCACGCAGGCATTCGCGACGGTCGTCTGCGCATCAACGATCTGCGGCGCGGTCATTCGGTGCTCTATGAGGGGCTGACGCTGGCCTATGCGGGAGCGGATGAGACGGGCAACCGGCTCGAGATGGGCGCCACGGGGCCGTCCGGCCCCTGGAAGATCGCCGCGTCCGTCAGCGGCCGGCAGGGCGGCGAACGGCGGATCACCCTCAAGGCGATCGAACTGGTGCTTTCGGATCTCATCGGCATTGCCGAACCCGGAGCCGTTCCGGTGTCCACCGACATGCCGGTGACCGGGGAGCTGACACTGGTGGTGGGCCCCGACAACGCCGTCACGGACGTTCAGGGGCGGATTACCGGCGGCGGGGCCATGGTTCTGCTGGCTGATCCCGATGCCGAACCGATCTTCGTCGACAGCGTGGCCGGCGAGTTCGGCTGGGACAATCGCGACCATGCCGTGATCATCCGCCGGCTCGGTTTCGTCGCCGGCGACACAAGGGCCGAGGTCAGCGGCAAGGTCACGCCGCCGGCCGCAGGATCGGAACATTGGCAGGTCGCCCTCAGCAGTGACAGGATCACGGTCGCGGGCGAGGGGCGCGACCCGCCGGTCATCTTCGACTCCATGGTGATGGCCGGCCGCATACCACTCGGCCTGAGCGGGCTGTTGATCGACAGGCTGGACTTCATCGGCCCGCAGGCGGGCGTGAGCATCACCGGATCGGTTGGCAAGGTGCCGGACTTCGATGGCCTTGCGCTGGACGTCCGGACGACCAAGCGCATGGCACTGCGTTCGGTTCTGGCGCTCTGGCCGTCCTTTGTCGTCGACGATGTCCGGGCGTACTGCATCGAGGTGGCCAAGGGAGGCCATGTCGACAGCTTCAGCTACCGTGCCCGGCTGACACCCGCGATGCTGGCCGAGGCCGTGCAGCGCAAGCCGGTGCCCGATGATGCGATCCTGGTCGAGGCGACGGTGACGGGCAGCGCCGCGCGCTTCGCCCCGGGCCTGCCCTTGCTGGGCGAGATGGACGGATCCATGCGGGTAACCGGCCGCACCGTGGCGATTCAGCTGCGCCGTGGCGTGGTCGATCCGGCGCCTGGGCAGAAGCCCATGGTATTGACCAATGGTCGGTTCAATGTCCATGACACGGCCCAGCATCCGTCGGTCGCCCATATCACCGCCGACGCGGTCGGTCCCGTCGACGCGGCGCTCGACATTGCCCGCTCTGACGAATTGCGACCCTTTGCGCCCATCAAGACCGATCTGGCCGGCATCAAGGGACAGCTTGAGTCGCGCCTGTCGGTCGTGATGCCGCTCAAGCCGAACCCGACCCCCAAAGAAGTCACGGTCCTGATGCAGGGTACGGCATCGGGCGTGGCAGTCGACGGCATCTTCGGCCGCGACCGGCTGGAAGGCGCCACCTTCGCGCTTGTCCAGGACAAGGCGGGACTGAGCCTCAAGGGAGAAGGCCGCATCGGCGGGACCCCGTCCCAGATTGCCCTGTCGCAGCCTGCTGCAGGGGTTGGCGAGGTGACGGTGACGACGGTGCTCGATGATGCCGCCCGCGCCAAGCGCGGCATCAAGCTGGCGAGCGTCACGGGCCCGATCGACGCTCGGTTGACCGTCCGGGACCTGGCAGCTGCCAGACCCTTGCCAAAAGTCGAGCTCGACCTCACGCGCGCCACACTGTCCGATCTGCTGCCGGGCTGGAACAAGCCGGCAGGCAAGCCGGCGAAGGCGAGTTTTCGCCTGGATGCCGGTGACGACGGCAGCGCGACCCTCGATGACTTCAGCCTTGAGGGGCCCGGCGCGCTGGCCCGGGGACAGATCCGTATCGCATCGGATGGAGCCCTGCAGAGCGCCCGGCTGACGGCGTTGAAGCTCGCTGCCGGCGACGACATGAAGGTCGATTATGACCGCCTGACAGGGGGAGGCAGCAAGGTCGCCGTTCGCGCGAACGCAATCGACGCCCGGCCCCTGATCCGTGCCCTGACGTCGCCTGGGGCGAGCCCCGTGGCGCAGGCCGGAGACGTGGAACTCGACCTGAAAGCCGGCGCCCTCAACGGCATGAACAACGAGACGATTGTGGGTCTTGATGCCCGGCTGGCGGTGCGTGGCGGCATCGTCCGCGAGTACCGCATGTCCGGTCGCCTCGGTCAGGCGCCACTCTCAGGCCAGCTGGCGCGCGGGGAGGACGGCGCCATGGGACTGGTGATCGAAAGCGGCAATGCCGGCGATTTCCTGCGCTTCTTCGACATCTACCGCCGCATGCGAGGGGGCGGGATGCTCCTGCAGCTTGACGGCAATGCGCCCGTCATGTCGGGCGTGATGGTCGTCAACGGCTTCATCCTCGACAACGAGCCCGCCCTGGCCCGCACCGCCGGTCAGGCCGAGGGCAATCCCAACTCCGTCAGGTTCACCAAGCTGCGGGCGGGCTTCTCCGTCGGCCAGGGCCGGATCGCGATCCGCGACGCGACCATGTGGGGCGAGGCCGTCGGCGGCACGCTCGAGGGGGCCATGGATTTCAACCGCGATCGCATCGACATGACCGGCACCTTCGTGCCGGCCTATGGGCTGAACAACATGTTCAACAAGGTGCCGATTGTCGGAACCATCCTTGGCGGGGGGCAGAACGAGGGCATCTTCGCGGTGAATTTCCGCCTGAGCGGCAAGGTCAGCCAGCCGACGCTCGCCATCAATCCGTTGTCGGCGGTGGCACCCGGTATTCTCCGCAAGTTCTTCGGGGTCCTCGGCCCGGACGGCACGTTCGGTGGCGCCGAACCCCAGACGCCCGGCCCGGCGGACGACACCGGACGGCCGCTTCAGATCAGGCCCTGAAGCCGGTCGCGAGTCCACTGGCGCAGGTCCGGTCAGGCCGGCATGGCGCCGAGGCTCTGCCGCTCCAGGCGGCGTGGTGCCAGCCCGTCCGCCTCCAGCGCCGCGATCACCGCCCTTGTATGGTCTGCATCGCGTGTCTCGATCGTCACATCGAGCGTCACCCCCTTGGCGGGAACGTCGAGGAACAGCCGACCGTGCGACACCTCGAGGATGTTGGCGCCAAGCGCACCCATCCGGGAGGCGATCAGACCCAGCAGGCCGGGCCGGTCGGCCGTGGTGATCCGTAGCGACGCGATCCGCTCCTCGCGCTCCAGCGAGCGGATCATGATCGCCGCCAGCAACCTGGCGTCGATATTGCCGCCGCACAGCACGAGGCCGACCCTCTTTCCGGCAAAGCGCGCCGGCTCGGCCAGCACCGCCGCCAGGCCCGCGGCGCCCGCTCCCTCGGCCATGCTGCGCGCCAGGGTCGCGTAGGCGTTGACCCCGCGCTCGATGGCGGCCTCATCGACCAGGATGATGTCGTCCACCAACGCGCGAACCACCGGCAGGGTGAGGACCCCGACGGTTTTCACCGCAATACCTTCGGCCAGCGTTGGCCCGCCGATCGGCCGGTGGCCACCATCCAGCGCATTGACGAAGGAGGGGTAAAGCGCCGCCTCGGCACCCACAACGGCGATGTCGTGCCGCAGCCCCTTGGCGGCGATGGCCATGCCGGCAACGAGCCCGCCGCCGCCGATCGGGACGACCAGCACGTCGAGGTCGGGCACCGCCGTCAGCATCTCCAGCGCCACGGTCCCCTGTCCGGCGATCACCGCCGGATCGTCATAGGGATGGACGAGCGCCAGACCCTGCTCGGCCCGGATCGCGTCGCAGCGCTCCCGGCTCTCGTAGAGCGTCTCGCCGAACAGCACCACGGTCGCGCCCCAGGCGCGCGTGTTCTCGACCTTCACCAGCGGGGTGGTCTCGGGCATCACGATCGTCGCCGGAATGCCAAGCCGGGCGGCGTGGTAGGCGACCGCCTGGGCATGGTTGCCGGCCGACAGCGTGACCACGCCGCGGCGCCTGTCGGCCTCGGGCAGCTGCGCCAGCTTGACCCGTGCGCCGCGCTCCTTGAACGAGCCCGTGGTCTGCATGTTCTCGTATTTGACGAAGA
>JBMOJG010000344.1:0-4368 GCA_049316925.1 Alsobacter sp.
GCTGGCCATGCGCGACCATGAGCGCGCCGCGGTCTCGGCCGGCGTCGACGTCCGCATCCTGCGCGTCAAGGTGTTTGGCCTGACCTCGGCGATCGCCGCCATGGCGGGCGCGCTCTACGCCTATTACCTGTCCAACGCGACGGCCGAGAACTTCGGCATCGGCTTTGCCATCCAGTTCATCGCGATGATCATCGTCGGCGGGATGGGGTCGCTGCCCGGCGCCCTTGTGGGTGCCGCGGTGTGGCTGCTGCTGCCCTCGATCATCGCCGGCTTCGCCCAGGAGATGGGTCCGATCAAGGGGATTGTCGGCTCGATGCTGGTAGAGCACCGGGCGCAGTTCGTGCAGCTGATCTTCGGGCTGCTCGTCATCGTGCTGCTGATCTTCGCGCCCAGCGGCCTGATGGGTCTCTGGAACCGGCTCGTCGGTCGGTTCGGCGGCCGGGGGACCGGCGCATGAGCCTGCTCGAGATTACCGGACTGTCGGTCGGCTATCACCGCAAGGGTCTGACCCTCGAGTCCGTAAACCTGTCCGTCGAGCCGGGCCGGCTCGTCGCGCTGCTGGGGCCGAACGGGGCCGGCAAGACGACGCTGATCCGGGCCGCGTCGGGGCTGATCGGGCTCTATGGCGGCAGCATCGCGGGGGGGCGCGTCCTGTTCGAGGGACGCGATCTCACCCGGATGGGTGCCGACCGGATCGTCCGGCTCGGTATGGCGCAGGTGCCCGAGGGGCGCCTCGTGTTCAAGACCCTCAGTGTCGAGGAGAACCTGCTTGTCGGCGCGGCCGTGCTGCCGCGCGGCCGGCGTGCGGCGCGGCTGGATTCAATCTACGAACTCTTTCCCCGCCTCGCGGAGCGCAAGGGCCAGCTGGCCGGCCTGATGTCGGGCGGCGAGCAGCAGATGATTGCGGTGGGCCGGGCGCTCGCGTCCGAGCCGCGGCTGATCCTGATCGACGAGTTGTCGCTGGGCCTGGCACCGCTCATCACCCGGGCGATCTACGAGCAGCTGCGCGTCATCGTCGCCAGCACCGGCACCGCGATGCTCGTCGTCGAGCAGAACGCCCACCTGGCGCTGCACTATTGCGACGAGGCCTATGTGCTGGAGCGCGGGCAGATCGCCCTGTCGGGAACGGCCAAGGAGCTCGCCAGCAACGAGCAGGTGCTGAAAGCCTATCTCGGCCTGACGGCGGACGCATGAGGAGGCGGGCGCATGTCTGAGATCCTGCTCGAGGTCGACCGGCTGGAGATGCGCTTTGGCGGGCTTGTCGCCCTCCAGGAGGTGAGCTTCGTCGCCCATCGCGGCCTGATCACGTCGGTCATCGGGCCGAACGGGGCAGGCAAGACGACGCTGATCAACTGTATCACCGGCATGTACAGCGCGACCAGCGGACGGGTGATCTTTGCGGGCCGCGAGCTCACCCGCCTGGCCCCGCACCAGATTGCCCGCTCCGGCATCGGCCGGACGTTCCAGAACATCGCGCTGTTCGACGGGCTGACCGTGCTCGACAACCTCAAGCTCGGCGCCTACCAGCGCGGTCGGTCCGGGTTGCTGGAAGGCGCCTTCCTCCTGCCCGCGGCCCGGCGCGAGGAGGCCGAGGCGGATTGCCGTGCGCGAGAGATCCTCGACCTGATCGGCCTGTCCGACGTCGCCAACAAGACGCCGACGGAGCTGTCCTACGGCACGCAAAAGCAGGTCGAGTTCGCCCGCGCGCTGATGCAGGACGCGCGCATGATCTTCCTCGACGAGCCGATGGCCGGCATGAGCCGGGCGGAGAAGGCGCGCTTCATGGACCTGATCCAGAGGGTCCGCGCGTCGCTGGGGCTCTCCTTCTTGCTGGTCGAGCATGACATGCCGGTCATCATGGGCATCTCCGACCACATCGTCGTCCTCGATTTTGGTCGCAAGATCGCCGAGGGGCCGCCCGCCGAGATTTCCCGCAACGAGGCCGTCATCGCCGCCTATCTGGGCAACGACCTGGCCGAGTCGCACGCCTGAGCAGGCGCATCGCGTCCGCAGGAGCAGGATATGGACACGCAACCGCAGCGACCCGACACCGTCTTCCGGCCCGATCTGCTGGCAGGCCAGGTGGCCGTCATCTCGGGCGGCGGCACCGGCCTTGGCCGGGCGCTGGCGCTGCAGATGGCGCGCCTCGGCGCCAGGGTGGCGATCTGCGGCCGGCGCAGCGAGCCGCTGGAGGAGACCGCCGCGCTGATCATGGCCGAAGGCGGCGAGGTCATGGCCCACGCCATGTCGATCCGCGATCCCGAGGCGGTCGCGGCGTTCTTTCCGGCGGTCTACGACCGCTTCGGCCGGGTCGACATGCTCGTCAACAATGCCGGCGGCCAGTTCCCCCAGGCGGCCATCGACTTCTCGGTCAAGGGCTGGAACGCCGTCATCGATACCAACCTCAACGGCAGCTGGTACATGATGCAGGCGGCGGCGCGGCAGTGGCGCGACCGCGGCGAGAAGGGCTCGATCACCACCATCGTTGCCGTTGTCGGACGTGGCCTGCCCGGTATCGCCCATTCGTGCGCAGCGCGGGCCGGCGTCATTTATCTCTCCAAGACACTGGCGATCGAGTGGGCGCCGCTGGGAATCCGCGTCAACTGCGTGGCGCCCGGCGCCATCGCGACCGGCGGGCTGGAGACCTACTCGGAAGAGGCCAGGCGCGCGCTGCCGCGCTCCAACCTGATGCAGCGCTTCGGCGAGACCCGGGATGTGACGGATGCGGTGATCTATCTCGCTGCTGAGTCGGGAACGTTCATCACCGGGGAGACGCTGGTCGTCGATGGCGGCAACCAGATCTGGGGCGACCAGTGGACGATCCCGCGCCCTGCCTATTTCGGTGGCCCATCGGCCTGACCGGTGCTGCCCGTAGGCCATCCCTTCCAGGATCAAGGATCGTCGCCATGGTGGATTTCGAACAGTACCGCACCATCCGGACCGAGCGCCGGGGCCGCGTCCTGACCCTGACGATGGACCGCCCGGATGCGCTCAACGCCGTCAATGGGGTGATGCATGACGAGCTGACCCGGATCTTCTATGACGCGGCGAATGATCCGTTGAGCGACGTCATCGTGCTGACGGGGGAGGGACGGGCGTTCTCCTCAGGCGGCGACATCCCCTGGATGCAGAGCCTCATCGACCAGGGGTTCGACCGCACGGCGCGGGAGGCCAAGCGGATCATTTTCTCGCTGCTCGACTGCGAGAAGCCGGTCATCGCCCGGGTCAACGGGCACGCCACGGGCTTCGGCGCCACGCTGGCGCTGTTCTGCGACGTGATCATCGCCGCCGAAACCGCCAAGATCGGCGATCCGCACGTGCTGGTCGGCTTCACCGCCGGGGACGGTGGCGCCGTGATCTGGCCGCAGCTGATCGGCTATGCGCGGGCCAAGGAGTATCTGATGACCGGGGCGCTGATGACCGCCCCGGAGGCGGCGCGGATCGGGCTGATCAACCACGCGGTGCCGCCGGACGAGCTCGACGCGCGGGTCTACGGGCTGGCGGAACAGCTTGCGTCGGGATCCCAGATCGCCATCCGCACCACCAAGATGGCAGTCAACATCCCCCTGAAGCAGCTCGCCGCCGGCGTGATGGACGCCTGCCTCGCCTTCGAGACGCTGTCGAACGCCAGCCGCGACCACCAGGAGGCGGTCATCGCCTTCGGCGAGAAGCGCAAGCCGAATTTCGGGACGTTGACGGGGCGGGACTGATCGCGGGACGCGGGACGCGTGGGCCTTTCGGGCACCGGCGTGACAGAGGGGGCCAGCATGGCCGGGGAGCAGGACACAGCATTGAAGGCGGACGTCGACGTCCTGATCATCGGGGCGGGCTTTGCCGGCCTTTACGCGATCCACCGCTTGCGGCAGCAGGGCCTGTCGGTGCAGTGCATCGAGGCGGCGCCGGATGTCGGCGGCGTCTGGTACTGGAACCGCTATCCGGGCGCCCGCTGCGACGTCGAGAGCCTGCAATACTCC
The DNA here is from genome assembly GCA_049316925.1 of Alsobacter sp. Taxonomy (GTDB): domain Bacteria; phylum Pseudomonadota; class Alphaproteobacteria; order Rhizobiales; family Beijerinckiaceae; genus Alsobacter. Next base: position 3,975 of record JBMOJG010000344.1, read on the forward strand.
TACTCGTTCTCGCCGGAGCTCGAGCAGGAGTGGGACTGGTCGGAACGGTTCGCCGCCCAGCCCGAGATCCTGGCCTATCTGCGCCACGTGGCCGAGCGCTTCGACCTGCGCCGCGACATCACCTTCGGGCGCACCGTCGCCAGCGCGGTGTGGGACGAGGCGGATTGCTTGTGGGCCGTGACCACCGACGACGGAACCGTGCTGCGCGCCCGTTTCTGCGTCATGGCCAGCGGCTCGCTCTCGGCCTTCCGCCTGCCGGACTTCCCGGGGCTGGAGACGTTCGGCGGGCAGGCCTACCACACCGGCCACTGGCCGGAGACGCCTGTCGATTTCAAGGGGAAGTCGGTGGCGGTGATCGGCACGGGCTCGTCGGGCATCCAGGCGATCCCGGTCA
>JBMOJG010000345.1:0-4359 GCA_049316925.1 Alsobacter sp.
GTCTGTAGGTCAGGGACGAGCCGCGATAGCCCCGGTTCCACGCCCCGGCAAGCCGTTCACGCCGCTGCGGGGTCGAAGCTTCGGCCTGGATCAGCTGGTCCATCCGGTTGCGCCACTCGGCCTCGTCGTCGCCGCCGCACAGCGGCCGCAGGAACGCCAGTGCACCGAGGACCTCCGACAGCCGCAGCAATTGCGGTTCGTAGACCGGCGGCGGGCCCTCGGGTATGGGCGGGGCAGAGGGCGGAAGGGCAGCGACACCGGGAGCCGGAGCTGCCGGCCTCGGCTCGGCCGCCTTGGGCGCTGGCCGTGAGGCCTCCCGCCGTGGCCGCAGCAAGGGCTTGGGTGAGACCTGGCGCTGCGGCTTTTGCACCGCTGGGGGCGGCTTTTGCGGTATCTGCTGCCAGGGCCAGAAAATCTGCGCCTGCGCCGGTCCGACGCTGCCGAGCAGCGCCAGGGCAACCGGTGCGATGGTCCACTTTCGCCTCATGCGGATGCTCCCGCCAGCTGGGCGGCCGCCATCACGATGCGGGCAAGGTCCGGCGTCGTCGGCAAGCCGGGAACATCAGCCGGCGCGACGAAGCGGACCTCCCCGGCCTCTGGTCCGGTCTGGGGTTCGCCGGCGAGCCAGTGGCCGGCGAAGGCGCTGACCACGAAATGCCGCTTCACCCGACCGTCCGGATCCCGGTCGATGACCTCCACATGGCCGGCGAAGCCAAGGATGGTGGCGGTGACGCCGACCTCCTCGGCAAGCTCGCGCAGGGCGGCCTCGTGCAGGGTCTCGCCCGGCTCCACCAGCCCGCCGGGCAGCGAGAACAGCTGGTTGGCCGGAGGCTTCGTCCGCGTCGCCAGCAGCACGAGCCCGTCGCGGAACACGGCGATACTGGCCGCCAGGATGGGGCGGGCCGGATAGAGGCGCGACGGCTCGGGCTCAGACGTGCTGGCCGCCATTGATGTGGATCTCCGCGCCATGGACATAACCTGACTGGTCCGTGCACAGGAAATAGATGGCCTTGGCGACCTCCTGCGGCGTTCCGAGCCGCCGCATGGGGATCTGAGCGACGATGGCGTCGGTTCCGGGCGACAGGATGGCGGTGTCGATCTCGCCCGGCGAGATCGCGTTGACACGGATGCCGTGCGGGCCGAAGTCGGCCGCCATCTCGCGCGTCAGCCCTGCCAGCGCTGCCTTGGAGGTCGCATAGGCGGCGCCGGCGAACGGATGGACGCGCGATCCGGCGATCGACGTGACGTTGACGACCGAGCCGCGCGCCTCCTTCAATTCGTCCATCAGGCCACGGGCCAGCATCATCGGGGCGAAGAAATTCACCTGGAACACCCGCTGCCAGTCGTCGAGCGGTGTCTCGATCGTTCCGAGCCGGGCGCCCCCCGGGCCCTTTGGCGAAATGCCCGCATTGTTGACCAGCGCGTCGAGGCGGCCGCCCTCAAGCCGCTGCTTCACCTCTGCGATGGCCTCCAGCGTGTTGACCGCATCGGCGAGATCCACCTGGATGTGATCTTCCGGTCCCATCTCCCACGGGCAGTTTTCCGGGAAGGGCTGGCGCGAGCAGGTGATGACCCGCCATCCTGCCGCCGAGAAGCGCTTGACGGTGGCATGCCCGATGCCGCGGCTGGCGCCGGTCAGCAGCATGGTCCGCCGGGCGACGTTGTCCTTGTCGTTTTCGGAAATGGGCATCGGACAGGCTCCCGGGGGTCAGGGGTACAGGCGCTCGCGACCCCAGTCACCCTGCGGTGCCTGGCGACGGAACACGAGGCGGTCGTGCAGGCGAAACGGCTTGTCCTGCCAGAATTCGAGATAGACGGGCCGGATCCTGAACCCTGTCCAGTACGGCGGGCGCGGAACCTCGCCGACAGCATAGCGGGCGGCATAGAACGCAACCGCCTTCTCCAGCGCGAAACGGCTCTCCAGCGGCCGCGACTGCTGGCTCGCCCATGCGCCGATCCGGCTGTCGCGCGGCCGGCTCTGGAAATAGGCGTCGGCCTCGGCGTCGCTGACCTGCTCGGCAGGTCCGCGGAACCGCACCTGGCGGCGCAGGCTCTTCCAGTGCAGCACCGCGGCCGCTTTGGGATTGGTGGCGAGCTCCCGGCCCTTTGCCGATTCCGTGTTGGTGTAGAACACGAACCCGTCCGCATCGACGCCCTTCAGCAGCACCATGCGCACGTCGGGCAGGCCGTCGGCATCCACCGTCGACAACGCCATGGCGTTGGCATCATTCGGTTCGGAGGTCTGCGCCTCGGCCATCCACGCGTCAAACAGCGCGAAAGGCTCCGTGGCATCGGTGAAGTCACCAGCCATTAACGGTTCCATCTCTCTAATGCGATCAGTTGAATTGTACGCGACGGGGTCTTGCGCGTGTCCCGCCGAACCGAGCCTGTATCTTATAGGGGAGAAGCGTTGCGGGACGGAAGCCTTTCCCCCGGCAGGGCAGGGCTGTGCCTTGCGGTGGCCCTGATGCTTGCGCCCGCCCTCGGCGCCTGCAGCATGACCTTTCCCATGGCCTCGCTGATCAACGAGCCCGAGGTGACGGCGGCCCTGGGGTCTTCCACCTCGCCCATGGCGCCGCTGGTTTCCGTCGACGACTGGACGCTGGCCGCGCCCGCCCTCGTCAAGGCACTTGAGCCGGCTGCGACCGGCGCTGCCCGGTGGGAGAGCAAGGCCAGCGGCATCGTCGGCACCTTCGAGCCGGCCGGATCGGCCTATGTCCGCAACGATCAGGTGTGTCGCGCTTTCCTCGCTACCGTGACACTGCAGGGTAACAGCACGCGGCATCTCGGTGCGGCCTGCCGGCCCGCGGGGGCGGAGTGGGTCGTGCAGAAGGTCCGGCCGCTGCCGGCCTGACCCGCCACCGTTGCGAATCGGCAACAGCGTCCCCACATCATCGGGCGAGAGGCGGTCGCTGCGGCAGGCCGCGCGTCGGTCCCGAGGAATGACAGCATGCGCGATCCCTACGACGTTCTGGGCGTGCCGCGATCGGCGGGCGAGGCCGAGGTCAAGAAGGCGTTCCGTCGGCTCGCGAAGGTGCTTCACCCCGACCGCAATCCCGACGATCCGAAGGCGCGCGACCGCTTCGCCGAGCTGAACAACGCCTACGAGATCCTCGGCGATACCACCAAGCGCAAGCAGTTCGATGCCGGTGAGATCGACGCCGAGGGCAAGCCGCGGTTCGCCGGCTTCGAGGGCTTCCGCCAGGGCGCGGGAGCCGGGGCCGGCGGTGCGCGGCCCGGTTTCGAAGGGTTCGACTTCGGCTTCGGCTCGGCCGCCGGCAGGGGCGGACGGGCGGGATCGGCCGGCATCGACCCGGGCGAACTGTTCGGCGACTTCTTCGGCGGCGGCGCGAACCGGCCCCGTGGCGGCCGCGCGGCGACCGGCGAAGATGTGCGCATCGAGGCGACGATCGCACTGGCCGATGCCGCCACCGGCGCGCTCATCCGCGTCGCCCTTCCGGAAGGCCGGGAGATCGAGGCGCGCATCCCCGCGGGGATTACCGACGGCAAGGTCGTCCGGCTCAAGGGCCAGGCCCGGTCGCCGATGCCGGGGACCCCGGCGGGCGATATCCTGATCACCGTTCGGGTGCGTTCCGACCGGCGCTTCACGCTCGACGGCAAGGATCTGCGCCTGCGCCTGCCGGTGCGGCTCGACGAGGCGGTGCTGGGGGCAAAGGTTCGGGTTCCGACGCTCGATGGTGCGGTGGAAGTGTCGGTGCCGCCGAACACCTCCAGCGGGCGCACCCTCCGGTTGCGCGGCAAGGGTTTCCCTGCCGCAGACGGGGCAGGGGACCTGTTCGTCACGATGGATATCGTTCTGCCGTCGGAGCCCGATGCCGGCCTTGAGGCGCTGATGCGGGGCTGGTCCGACCGGCCCGACTACGATCCTCGCAAGGATCTGTAGGGCCTGCCCCGGTCCGGAGGGACCTGCAGGGGCTGGCAACCCGTCCAGGGCCGCGGTTAGACGGTCACCTGCGTGCCGACCTCGACCACGCGGCCGGTCGGGATCTGGAAGAAGTCCGTCGCATCGCTGGCGTTGCGTGCGAGCGCGATGAAGAGCTTGTCCTGCCACAGCGGCATGCTCGACCGCGCCGCTGGCTTGATGGACCGCCGCGAGACGAAGAACGACGTCGCCATGATGTCGAATGTCCAGCCGAGCTTGCGTGCGATCGCCAGGCCGCGCGGCACATTCGGCGATTCCATGTAGCCGAATGTCATTTTCACCCGCGAGAAATGCTCGCTGACCGGCACGATGGTAACACGCTCGTCCTCCGGAACGCGCGGCGTGTCGGCCGTCGCCACCGTCAGGATCACGTTCTTCTCGTGCAGGATCTTGTTGTGCTTCAGGTTGTGAAGCAG
>JBMOJG010000346.1:0-4340 GCA_049316925.1 Alsobacter sp.
CGATCGCCAGCGTCTCCTGGCGCGCCTTGCCCTGGGCGCGCAGCGACGCGAAGGATTCCGAGATCTCCTCGATGATGTGGCGGGCCTTCGGCAGCAGGTCCTGCCCGGCCGGCGTCAGCGATACCTGGCGGGTCGAGCGGGCGAGGAGTTTGATCCCGAGGTCGTCCTCAAGCTTCTTCATCCGGTGGCTGAGCGCGGTTTGCGACAGGTTGAGATGCGCCGCCGCCCGGTGAAAGCTGCCGCGATCGGCGATGCTGAGGAAGGCCTCGAGCCCCAGGAAGTCCACCCGCATGCCGGTCTCCGCTGCAGGCCGGACCCATTCGCCGGCCATTGCTGCACAGCATTCATCAGTGGCGCGAGGATTTCAATTTGATTGGTGCGGGCCGTCGCGGCACACAGCAGGGCAGCGGGTCGCCCCAAGGCCCGGCCGGGGGAAACCGCCATGCCCGACACCGAGCCCTGCCGCGACCTGGCCCATCTGGGCCATGTCGAGATGTACACGCCCAAGCCCGACGAGAGCCTGCGGTTCTTTGTCGACGTGATGGGCATGACGGAGAGCGGCCGCGAGGGCGACAGCGTCTATCTTCGCGGCTGGGACGACTACGAGTTCCACACCCTGAAGCTGACGGCGCGCGACCGCGCCGGCGTCGGCCATGTGGCGTTCCGCACGTCCAGCCTGCAGGCGCTCGACCGGCGCGTCCGCGTGCTGGAGGCGATGGGCGCCGGGCTCGGCTGGGTCGACGGCGACCTCGGCCACGGCCGCGCGTTCCGCGCCCGCAACGCCGACGGCCATGTGTTCGAGCTCTACTACGACACGGTCTGGTACGAGGCCCCGCCGGCGTTGAGGCCCGCGCTCAAGAACCAGGCCCAGCGCTATCCGGCGCGCGGCTGCAATGTCCGCCGCCTCGACCACCTCAACCTGCTGGTGCTGGATGTCGCCGAGACCCGCGGTTTCCTCGAACAGGGGCTCGGCATGCGCACCACCGAGCAGATCGTGCTCGATGGCGGCGTCGAGGCCGGCGCCTGGCTCACCTGCACCAACAAGACCTACGACATCGCCTTCACGCGCGACGCCACCGGCACGCCGGGCCGCTTCCACCACGTCACCTATGCGGTCGATTGCCGCGAGGATATCCTGCGTGCCGCCGACATCTTCCTGGAGGCCGGCGTGTTCATCGAGACCGGCCCGCACAAGCATGCGGTGCAGCAGACCTTCTTCCTGTACGTATGGGAGCCGGGTGGCAACCGGGTCGAGATCGCCAATGCGGGGGCCCGGCTGATGCTGGCGCCGGACTGGAAGCCGATCGTCTGGACCCAGGCCGAGCGCGCCAAGGGCCAGGCCTGGGGCCTGAAGACCGTCGAGAGCTTCCACACCCACGGCACGCCGCCGGTCGGCTGACGGCCGGTGCGCCTGTCCCACTCAGGCCGCGGCCGCCAGGCCGGTCCGACCGATTTCGGCACAGAGGTCCGAGACCGCTGCCATGCCGCCCGCATGGATCGGGACGTCACCCACGCTCAGCATGGCGCTGCCAACACCAACGATGTCATACCGCACCGCCACATCGTCGACGGGGCCGCCGGACAGCGCCTGCAGGACGGCGATCTGCAACCTTGCGGTCTCGGTGTCGAGGTGGAATGCCGACCACAGGCTGTTGGCCCGCGCCGCGACCGCTCGACCATGTCCGGAGCAGCCACTGGCAGTTCGATCGGCATTCCGCTCATGCGCACGTCACCCAAGCTCGCGAGCGCGGAATGGGTCGAGTTAACAATGGATTGTTTCTGAAAATCTGAACCGGCGCCCCGGCTATGGCAGCTCTGTCGCTGCCGCAAGCCGCACGGGTGGGCCGGCCACCCTGTCGAGCCCGTGCGCCGGTCCGGTCAGCCGCGCCACGAGGTCGCTTGTACCGATCCGGCAACTCCCCTCCGCGAGGTCGGGCGCTGCCTGGATGAGTTGGCAGGTGACGCTGCGCCAGCGCACCATCAGGGCCAGTTGGGTCGCCTGCCGGTCCCTGCAGGGCTCGGGCCGCCCGTCCAGACGCAGGCAGCGTTCGGCAGGATCCGGCAGCGACAGTCCCGTAAGCCGGATGCGCAGGCCGTCGGCCACAAGGGTCCGGCCATCGGCGACGGCGACGGTGGCGAAGCTCTGCTCGCGGGCGACAGGCGGTAGCGGGGCTCGGGCGACAGCGGTCGACACCGGCCGCACCGTCAGGCCTCTCGCCTCCACCGCCCAGTCGGGCTGCGGGCCTCGTGATGCGGCGGTGGCGTCGGTCACGACGAGACGAGACGCCCGGGGGGCCTGGGCCTGGCCCGCGGGTCCGGCGAGGCCTGTCACGGCCTGCAGTCCCCCGACGGCCAGCACAACCACGCCCGCCAGCCGTAACGGCGGTGCCGCACCCGGTCCGGGTGGCCCGCACAGCTGCAGCGGCGCATCGCGATCGATCATCCTGACACCCCTCGTCTTGCATTAGACTGCGGGTGAGCTCTCACGAAAGGATCAACATGTGCGCCCGCCTTTATCGCAACACATGCGTCCCGTTTTGCCTGTTCGCTTTCATTCAATTTATTTGAACACGAAACAATACAAACAACACAAAAATAATTACAGAAATACAAAATACAACAGAAATAATAAATTGATTATTACTTTGAGTTTGCAGCAAAAGTAAGTATTTCTTAAGTCAGGAAGTCTGAAATTGACTTAACCAAGCGCGATCCCGGGCTGGTTGATCTGGAGTGCCGCCGCATGTCGCAGACCTTCTGGCACCGCACCGGATTGCGGCTCGTGGCCGTCGCGGTCGGGCTGGCGCTTGCCGCCACTGCGGCCGCCACTGCGTCGGCCCAGACCCGCACCGTGGCGGTCGGCGACGGCAAGGTCGCCTCCCTGAGAGTGTCGCAGGGCCGCTCGCAGTCGGTGCAGGTGACGCGGCCCTTCGTCGATATCGTCGTCGGTGATCCCGACGTGGCCGACGTAATGCCACTCACCGACCGCAGCCTCTACGTGCTCGGCAAGAAGCTCGGGACCACCAACGTGTCGCTCTACGATTCCTCCCGCGCGATGGTCGGGGTGATCGAGATCGAGATCGGCTACGACACGCCAAAGCTGTCGGGCGACATCGCCCGCACCGTCCTGTCCGGCACCGTGCGCGACTCCAGCGCCGCGGCCCGCGTCGCCGGCCTGGCCAAGCAGTACGGGCCGGAGGTCGTCAACAACCTGCAGGTCGGCGGCTCCCAGCAGGTGATGCTGGAGGTCCGCTTCGTCGAGGCCTCGCGCACCGCCGGCAAGGATCTGGGCATCAACTGGCGGGTCGTCGGCAATAATTTCGGCGATCCGACCCGGGCGAGCAACAACCTCGCCGCCGCGACGGGGCTCGCTTCGCTGGCCTCGGGGGCGACGCCCTTCGGCGCCATCATCGGCCGGGTTCTGTCGAGCGGCGTCCAGGCCGACGTACTGGTCCAGGCGCTCGAGGATCGCGGCCTCGCCCGCCGCCTGGCCGAGCCCAACCTCATCACCATGTCGGGCGAGAAGGCGAGCTTCCTCGCCGGCGGCGAATATCCGATCCCGGTGCAGGCCGACAACGGCCGCATCGCCATCGACTACAAGAAGTTCGGCGTCAGCCTCGTCTTCACGCCGACGGTGCTGGCCGGCGGCGTCATCAACCTGCGCATCGAGCCGGAGGTCAGCCAGCTCGACACCACCAACGCGGTCCGCACCGCCGGCGTCGCCGTGCCTGCCCTGATCGTGCGCCGGGCCTCCACGGTGGTGCAGCTGCGCGACGGCCAGAGCTTCGCGGTCGCCGGACTGCTGCAGAGCATCAGCACCGAGACCCAGCAGCAATTGCCCTGGATCGCCGAGGTTCCGGTCATCGGCGCGCTGTTCCGCTCCGCCTCCTTCGAGCGCAAGGAGACCGATCTTGCGATCATCGTCACGCCGCGCCTCGTCCGTCCCGCCCGTCCGGGCCAGCGGCTGCGCACGCCGCTCGACGACAGCCAGATGGGCAACGAGCTCGACCTGTTCCTGTCCGGCCGCCAGGAGGTGCCGACGCGCGGCGCCCTGCGCACCGGCGGCTACATCCTCGACAGCGCCGCAACGGGAGGACGCAATGCCAGCGCCAATTGATCGCGTCCGGCTCATCGCCGCCGTGGCCGTCCTGCTTGGACTGACCGGCTGCCAGGACAGCCTGTCGCGCCGCGACCCGGTCGTCGCCTGGGCGGGGAACTCCGCCGCCGCCAACAGGGCCGTCCACATCATCGATCCGTGGCCGGCCGCCTCCGCCGACACCGACATTCCGGTCAGCGGCCGTCGCACCGTCGCGGCAATCGAGCGCTACGAACACGCGCTC
>JBMOJG010000347.1:0-4338 GCA_049316925.1 Alsobacter sp.
GACAGCCCGTTCCTGCGCCGGCCCGATCTGCTCAAGTCGCTGGTGGTCTATTGGCAGCGCCATCCGTCGCTGTCCTACCTGTTCTCCGGCCTGTTCATCGGCCCGACCAGCCAGGCGCCGCGCATCGACGAGGCGCGGCATGACGGGCTGTACGAGCTGGAAATCGCCATGGCGATGGTGTCGTCGCCCGGCGGTCCGCAGACGCCGCCGTGGCTGGTGGACAGGCTGTTCCGCAACCTCTTGGTGGACGTCACCGGCAACACCCACCGCAGCGAGTTCTGCATCGACAAGCTGTACTCGCCGGACGGGCCGACCGGCCGGCTGGGGCTGGTCGAGTTCCGCTCCTTCGAGATGCCGCCGGATGCCCGCATGAGCCTCGCCCAGCAGTTGCTGTTGCGGGCGCTGGTGGCGTGGTTCTGGCGCGAGCCGCAGGACGGGCCGCTGGTGCGCTGGGGCACCGCCCTGCATGACCGGTTCATGCTGCCGCACCATGTCTGGGACGACTTCGGCGACGTGCTCGGCGACCTCGCCCGCCAGGGCTATCCGGTCGACCCGCTGTGGTTCGAGGCGCAGCGCGAATTCCGCTTCCCGTTCTACGGCCAGGTCGAGCATGGCGGGGTGCGCATGGAGATCCGCCAGGCACTGGAGCCGTGGCATGTGATGGGCGAGACCGGCGCGATCGGCGGCACCGTGCGCTTCGTCGACAGCTCGGTGGAGCGCCTGCAGGTCAAGGTCGAGGGCTTCGTCGAGGGCCGGCACGTCGTCGCCTGCAATGGCCGGCGCGTGCCGCTGGCGCCGACCGGCCGGCAGGGCGAGGCGGTGGCAGGCGTGCGCTTCAAGGCCTGGCAGCCAGCCTCGGGGCTTCACCCCATCATCCCGGTGCATGCGCCGCTGACCTTCGACATCCTCGATGCGTGGAACGGCCGGGCGCTGGGCGGCTGCGTCTACCATGTCGCCCACCCGGGCGGCCGCAGCTACGACACGATGCCGGTCAACGCCTATGAGGCCGAGGCGCGGCGTCTGGCGCGCTTCCAGGCGCACGGGCACAGCCCTGGGGCGCGACCGATCCCCAGGGCGGAACCGTCGAACGAATTTCCGATGACGCTCGACATGCGGCGGCTGCCGCCGCACTGGGCCGCATGACACCGGGCGCGCCCGCCCCATCCGCGTCCGGCGATCCGGTGGCAGACCTGCTGGCCGGCTACGCGCCGCTGGCCGGCGTGCGCGACGAACTGGTCGACGAGGCCGGCCGGCCGCGCCCGCACTGGCGGCCACTGCTGCAGGCGCTGAGCGGCGATCCGGCTGCCGTCGAGGCGGCGTTCGCGCTCGCCGACCGCCACCAGCGCGACAGCGGCGTCTACTATCGGGTCTACGACGCCAAGGGCAGCCAGGAGCGGGCCTGGCCGCTCAGCCACGTGCCGCTGGTGCTGCCGGAGGCCGAGTGGGAGGCAATCGCCGCCGGGCTGCGGCAGCGCGCAGGATTGCTCGATGCGGTGCTGGGTGACCTCTATGGCGCGGGCAATCTGGTCCGCGATGGCGCGCTTCCGGCCGCGCTCGTGGCCGGCAGTCCGGATTTCCTGCGGCCGATGGTTGGACTGAACCCGCGCGGCACACGCCGCCTGCAGGTCTATGCGGCCGATCTCGGCCGCGGCCCCGACGGGCGCTGGTGGGTGCTGGGCGACCGCACGCAGGCGCCGTCGGGCATGGGCTATGCGCTGGAAAACCGCATCGCCCTGTCGCGGGCCCTGCCCGAGACCTACGGCCGGATGAATGTGCGGCGCCTGGCGCCGTTCTTCCAGGCCTGGCGTGCGGCGCTCGCCGGACAGGCGGAACGCGAGGGCATGCGCATTGGACTGCTCACCCCGGGCCCGCTGAACGAGACCTATTTCGAGCACGCCTACCTGTCGCGCTATCTCGGCTTCCTGCTGGTGGAGGGGGGCGACCTGACGGTGCGCGACGGCGCCGTGTTCGTGCGCACCATCGGCGGCCTGAAACGGGTCGACGTGCTGGTGCGCCGGCTCGATTCGGAGTTCGCCGATCCGGTGGAGCTCGATTCCACGTCGCGCATCGGTGTCACCGGGCTGGTCGAGGCGGTGCGGTCGCGCAGCGTCGTGCTCGCCAACGCGCTCGGATCGGGCGTGCTGGAAAGCCGCGGCCTGCTGGGCTTCCTGCCGGCGCTGTGCCGGCGGCTGACCGGCGAGGACCTGCTCCTGCCCAACATCGCCACCTGGTGGTGCGGGCAGGCCGAGGCGCGCGACCATGTGGAGGCGTCGCTCGACCGGCTGGCGCTGGCGCCGGCCTTCAGTCGCAGCGCGGCATGGCCCTGGCCGCCGGGGCCGGTGGCAGGCGCGTCGCTGGGGCCCGCCGACCGCGAGCAGATGCGCGAGCTGATCCGGCAGCGCGGGGGCGAGGTCGTCGGCCAGGAGGTGGTGCGACTGTCGACCATGCCGGTGTGGGAGGCTGGCCGGCTGCAGCCGCACCCGTTCACGCTGCGCGCCTATGTGGTGGCGACGGCGGACGGCTGGGAGGTGCTACCGGGCGGCTTCGGCCGCGTCGCCGTGGGCCAGGACCCGCGGGCGCTGTCGATGCAGCACGGCGGACGTTCCACCGACGTCTGGATCACCAGCACCAGGCCGGTCGACCAGGTGACGCTGCTGCCGGCGCCGGACCGGGTCGCGATCAAGCGCATCATCGGCTACCTGCCAAGCCGGGCGGCCGAGAACCTGTTCTGGCTCGGCCGCTACTGCGAACGGGCCGAGGCGACGCTGCGCGTCGTCCGCTGCCTGGCGGCGCTGATGGTCGAGAACTCGGAAACCGCGGGCCCGTCGCGCGAGGCGCTGCTGCGGCTCGTCGACATGGCCGGAGCGTGGGGGGCCGCGGCGGTGCCGGCCACGATCAGGCGCGGCACGGCCGCTGCCGTCATCGCAACCGCCCTGCGCAGCCCCCACCATGGCGGATCGGTGCGCTGCCTGCTGGCCGAGGCACGACGGACCGCCTCGGTGATCCGCGATCGATTGTCACCCGACGCGGTGCGGGCGCTGGCCGACCTGTCGACGCCGTTCGACGAGGAGGGCGCCGCGCAGGGCCCGGGCGAGGCGCTGGAGACGGCCGACCAGGCGCTGCGGATCATCGCGGCCTTCTCCGGCCTGGTGCAGGAGAACATGAACCGGCTGTCAGGCTGGCGCTTCCTCGAGATCGGACGCCGCATCGAGCGCGGAATCCTGACAGGCCGCTTCGTGCGGCGCTTTGCCGATCGCAGCGCCCCGGCCTCCTGCCTCGACGCGCTGCTCGAGCTCACCGACAGCCAGATCACCTACCGGGCCCGCTACCTGATGGGCGCGCTGCGGCTGCCGGTGGTCGACCTCGTGGTGCTGGACGACGGCAATCCGCGGGCCGTCGCCTTCCAGATCGCCCGTCTCAAGGACCATCTGGCGGCGCTGTCCGACCTGCCGACGCACGCCACCCTCGACACGCCGCAGCGCATCGTGCTGCAACTGGCCACGACGCTGCGGGTGCAGGACGTGCACGCGCTGGACGGTGATGACGTGCTGTCGATCGAGAACCGGCTCATGGAGCTCTCCAACGAGATCACCCTGCGGTTCTTCACCCAGGAGGAGATGCTGCCGGACGATTCGGAGTCCCTGCCGAGGATGCAGCCGTGAACTACGACGTCTCGCATGTGACGACCTACGAGTATGGCAGCCGGGTCGCCGCCGCCCGCTGCCTGCTGCATCTCGAGCCCCGCAACCTGCCGGGCCAGCGGGTGGCGTTCGCCTCGGTCGAGATCGAACCGCGGCCGGTCGAGCAGACCACCCACACCGATTTCTTCGGCAACCACACGCGCGTGCTGCGCTTTGCCACGCCGCACTCAAGGCTGGTGCTGCGGGCGCGCTCGCGCGTCGCGGTGGCGGCGCCGCAACGGCCCGAGCCCGGCGAGACGCCGGCGTGGGAAGTGGTGGCGGCAGCGGCCGCATCCATCCCCGACCTTGGCCCCGAGAGCCCGGTGCACCACGTTTTTGCCAGCCGGCACGTGCCGCACCTGGCGGCAGCGACACGCTATGCCGCCGTCTCTTTCCCGCCCGGCCGGCCGGTCCTGGCCGGGCTGCTGGAGCTGACGGCGCGGCTCCATGCCGACTTCGCCTATGACCCCGAGGCCACCGAGGTGTCGACCCCGATTGCCACGGTGCTGGAGACCGGCCGCGGCGTCTGCCAGGATTTCGCCCATCTGATGATTGCCGGGCTGCGCGGGCTCGGCCTGCCGGCCGCCTATGTGAGCGGCTACCTGCGCACCAATCCGCCGCCGGGCCGGGAGCGGCTCGCCGGCGCCGATGCCAGCCA
>JBMOJG010000348.1:0-4318 GCA_049316925.1 Alsobacter sp.
TTGATTGTCCTATTGGTTGCCATCGGGGCGCGTGAAACGCGGTGCCGGGGCGCTTCCCTCATCCCCCGTCCGCCGTCACCCCCGCCAGATCCTCCCCGGCGATGAAGCCGAAGGTCATGGCGGGGCCGAGATTGATGCCGCCGGCCGGATAGTGGCCGCCCATGACGCTGGCCATGTCGGTGCCGGCGGCGTAGAGGCCGGGGATGGGTGCGCCGGCGGCATCGAGGACGCGGGCGCGGGCGTCGGTCTTCAGCCCGGCGAAGGTGCCGAAGCTGCCGGGCACGACCTTGACGGCGTAGAACGGGCCCTGCTCGATCGACGCGACGCAGGGGTTCGGCCGATGGGCGGGGTCGCCCTGTAGGCGGTTGTAGGGGGTCGTGCCGCGACCGAACGCGGGGTCCTCGCCGTCGCGGGCGTGGCGGTTGTAGTCGGCCAGCGTGGCGGCGAGGCCGGCCGGATCGATGCCGCAGCGCGTCGCGAGCTCGGCCGGCGTCGCGCCGGCGGTGATGTAGCCGGAGCGAATCCAGGGCTCGACCGGCAGGGGCGTGGGGCGGGCGATGCCCAGCCCGTAGCGGCGCTGGAAGGCCCGGGTGCAGATCAGCCAGGACGCAACCTCCCGGCCGGGCGGCACGGCCGCCAGCATGGCGGCCACATAGTCATGATAGCCGTTGCCCTCGTTGCAGAACCGCCTGCCGTCGGCGAGCACGCCGATGATGCCGGGCTTGCCGCGCTCGATGATGTGCGGGAAGCGCCCGGTCGTCCCGTCCGGGAAGGGGACGAGGGACACCGGGCACCAGGCGCCGGGCGACGCCAGCGTGGTGTCGACCGACCCGCCGGCCGCTTCGCCCAGCCGCAGTCCGTCCCCCGTCGCCGATGGCACCGCCACGGTGGCGTGGCCGTCATTGGCCGGAAACAGCGCGTCGCGGCGGGCGGGATCGTGCGGGAAACCGCCTGTCGCCAGCACCACGCCGCGGCGTGCCCGGACCTCGATCTCGCCTTTGGCGGTTGCCAGAACGGCACCGCGTACGGCCCCGCCCTCGACCAGCAGGCGGCGCGCCGGCGCGCTGTCGCGCAGCTCGACCCCAAGGTCGGCGGCGGAGCGGAGCAGCCGGCCGACGAGCGCCTGACCGTTGCGCAGCTGCATGGCGCGGCCGTGGAGCGCGAGGTCGGCCAGGTGCCGGCCGAAGCGCTGCGCCACATGCGCGGCGGCACGGGGCGAGCGGGTGACGTTCATGAACGCGGCGAGGTCGGGCCCGGCCTGGATCGTCATGCCCATGAAGGTGGTCTCGCGCATGGGGCGCCGGAGCCGCGCGATCAGGTTGCCCAAGCGGCGGGCGTCATAGGGGGCGGCGATGACCGAGCGGCCACCGGTGCCGGCGCCCGGCAGGGTGCCGTAGGTGTCGCAGATCTTGTTCCCGGCCTCGAACTGCAGGGCGGTGTGGCCATCGAAAAACGCTACCATGCGGGGCGACGCCTCCAGGAACGCATCGACACGGGCGCCATCGAAGCCGTTGCCCAGCACCGCCTGCAGATAGGCCCGGGGTGCGGCCGGGTCCTCGTCGATCCCGGCGCGCCGGGCGAGCGGATTGAGCGGCGCCCACATCCAGCCGCCTGACCACGCCGTGGTGCCGCCGAAGACGGGCTCCTTCTCGGCGAGGATCACCTTCAGCCCGTGGAAGGCGGCGGTGACGGCCGCCGACAGGCCGCCCGCCCCGGAGCCGAGAACGAGCACGTCGCAGGTGAGTGTCACTTCAGCCGTTCCGCCAGCCGGGCCAGGCCGGCATCGTCCGGGCGGAGCTTCGACAGGGTGCGGGCCAGTGGCGCGGCGGCGGTTGCGTCGTTTGACTGCAGCGCCTGCTGCAGCAGCAGTCCGAGAATGTCGGCATCGGCGGGATGGCGCGCCAGCGCAGCGCGGAGAACTCGGCCGGCCTCGGGGGCGCGGCCGGTCGACTGCAGCGCAACGGCGTATACGTAGGCGAAGCGGGCGCTGCCGGGGTCGAGCGCCGCTGCCCGTGCCAGGTTGTCGAGGGCCTCAGGATAGCGGCGGGAGCGGATCAGCGACAGCCCAAGGGCGTGCCGCACGATGGCGGACTCGGGGGCGATGCCGAGTGCGGCGCGCAGCACCTGCTCGGCGGCGGCCTCGCGGCCCTGGGTGCGATACAGGTCGGCCAGCGTCACCGAGACGGTGGCGGCACCGGGCTCCAGCTGCAGCGCCGACAGATAGGCGGCCTCCGCCTCGGCCGGACGTCCCTGGCGCTGGCGCAGCACGCCCAGCGCGGCGCGGCCCTCGGGGCGGTCGGCTTCGAGCCGGTACGAGGCCTCCAGCTCGGCCGTCGCGGCCGTCAGGGCGGCGAGTTCGGCGGCCGGCCGGGCGGCGGTCGACTGGTCGGCGAGCAGCGTCGCGGCGGCCTGGCGGACGATGCGGACCGGATCGGATAGCCCGGCGGCGCCACGGCGCCAGCGGACCTCGGCCGGCTGGCCCGACTGGCCGCGCAGGGCGGCGACCCGGACCAGCGGATCGGGATCGGCGAGGGCGGATGCGATTGCGGCCTCCTGGTCGGCGGAGGGCCAGGCCGCCAGCGCGTCGACCGCGGTGGCGCGGGCCGGCGCCGGCATGGCCTTGTCGGTGGCGACGCGGATCAGGCGCTCGCGGGCGGAGATGTCGCCGGTGCGGGCGGCGTGGAAGGCCGCCGCATAGGGCTGCCGGTCCTTGCGGACCGGGCCATGCCAGCGCGTAACCGCTTCCGCCGCCCAAGTGGCGGGCTTGTCTGCATGGCAGGCTGTGCAGGTGTTGGGGATCCCCAGCGTCGCCGTCAGGTCGGGCCGGGGCACGCGGAACGAGTGGTCATGGCGGCGATCGACGACCATGTAGGTTTTCGCCGGCATGTGGCAGGCGATGCAATCGGGCGCGCCGGGCCCGGTGGCGTGGCCGGTGTGAGCGGCCACGGCGAAGCGCTCCGGCACGTGGCAGGCGGAGCAGACGGCGGCTCCATCGGCCTTCAGCCTGGCGGAATGGGGATCGTGGCAGTCGCCGCACGAAACGCCCTTGGCGTACATGGCGCTCTGCCGGAAGGGGTGGTCGTTGAACACCTCGTCCTTCATCTGGCCGTCGTCCTCGAACAGGTCCGGCGTCAGGAAGGTCGGCAGATGGGTGTCGCCCAGCGGCATGCCGGGCTTCCAGCCGGCGGCGATCTGGCTGCGCCTGGCGTGGCAGCGTGAGCAGGTCTCGACCTCGTCGCCCGGCGGGCGGGCGACACCGGCGGCCGGGCTGCCGGTGCGCGGGTCCGGCGACCAGTCGGCCTGGCCGCGACGGCCGGCGGCACTGGCGAAGCCCTTCATGGCCACGCTTTTCGCCGCACCGGCGGTGGCCCAGTCGACATGGCCGCGGCCCGCGCCGTGGCAGCTCTCGCAGCCGACGCTCACCTCCGACCAGGTGGTCCTGTAGGTGTTGGTGGCGGCGTCATAGCCCTTGTCGAGCGCGGTGGAGTGGCACTCGGCGCACATGTAGTTCCAGGTCTGCTGGCCGCGCGTCCAGTGCCGCGAGTCGCCATGCGGGATCGGCTCGTCGCCATAGACATGGAACCAGCGCTGGCCGCCCTGCGCCGCCGTTCGCGTGTCCCAGGCCCACGGCAGGGCCTGCCGGCGGCCGTCCGGGAAGGCGACGAGATATTGCTGCAGCGGTTCCCAGCCGAACGTGTGGGTGATGGCAAAGCGGGCCGTCTTGCCGTCGCGCCCCTCGGTCTCGACAACGGACCGGCCATTCTCCGTCAAGAAGCGGGCCTTCGACGGGCCATTGGTCGCTGTGACGCCGGAAAAGTCGCCACGCACCGTGGCGGGCGTGGCCTCGGCCATCGCCAGCGCATGGTGCGAGCTCGACCAGGCCTGCGCCTCGGCGGCGTGGCAGCCGGCGCAGGCGGCGGATCCGACATGGTCGGCGGGCGCGAAGTCCGCCCGCTGGCCGATGCCGCCCGGCCAGGCGGGCACAGGCGGGCGGTTCTGGCCGGACACGGTCCCCGACACGGCGAGGACCACAAGCGTTGCGGCCGCTGCAAGCGCGGCGCCCAGCACGGGCCAGCGGCGCCGCATCATGTCAGGGCGTGCCCGGGAAAATCGTGGTCCAGTCGGTCTTCATGCTGACAACGGTCCATCCACGCGCGCCTGCCATGTCGAGGGCCTTGTCGAGGCGTCCGACATGCGAGGCGCGATCATAGGCATATTCCCGTTCGGCGTCGTCGTGGCGGATGATCACGCCGAGCCGCGGCCCGGCGCCCTCTGTCGTCCATTGCAGCATTTCGAGATCGCCGTCGGAATTGCCGAA
>JBMOJG010000349.1:0-4313 GCA_049316925.1 Alsobacter sp.
AAGGGGCTGCTCTATGGCGAGGACGGCGCCGCCTTCTCGCCCACCCACACCCGCAAGGGCGACCGGCTCTACCGCTATTATGTGAGCCAGACGGTCCTGAAACATGGTGCTGGCGAGTGCCCTGTGGCGCGTGTGCCCGCCGCGGAAATCGAGGCCGCTGTCATTGACCAGATTCGCGGCATGCTGCGCGCGCCGGAGGTGGTCGTCGCCACATGGAAGGCCGCGCGGCTTGAACAGGAGGAGGTCAGCGAGGCTGAGGTTCGGGACGCGCTGGTGACACTGGATCCGCTCTGGTCGCAACTCTTTCCAGCCGAGCAGGCGCGGATCATCCAGCTGCTGATCGAGCGCGTGGACATCGGCACCGACGGATTGAAGCTGCGTTTCAGGGACAAGGGGCTAGTGCAGATGGTGACGGAGGTGGGCATCCCAGAGTTCATGGGCCCGCACCACGCCGTCCGCCTGGTCCACCATGGCGCGATAGGCGCGCACCATGTCGTGGACCGCGAACAGCCGGCGCTTGGCAGCGACAAGCTGGAGAAAATTGGCGGCCAGGCCCTTGATGCCGGCGGCGCGCAGGATCGGCCCGAGTGCGGCGACCTGCTCCTCGGAGCTGAACACCGGGCTGCGCACGAAACGCTGCATGTCAGGATTGCCGGAGACCATCGCGTCGAAGAGGTTCAGATCGGCAGCAACCGCATTGACGGATTTTGCCTCCCTGGCCAGCTCGTAGAGCGCGGTCGCATAGCGCCCGGCCACTCCCGAAACCATCGTGTTCTCTTGAGCCACCGGCGATCTCTCGTCTGTCCAGAGCCCCACCTCCACCCTCGTGCCGCGCGCAGGGCGGGCGACGGAGCGGAACAAGACATCTGGCGTGGAACCGGGCCGAAGCTCAGCGGACGGGAGCGCGCAAGCACGCTTGACCGGCCATGGAACGGCCCGAAAGGCGGGGGTGAACTAGCATGACAATACCGGGGGCGCAACCCGACCATGGTGCGCTCCGGCGCGACTTTCGCCGCATGGCAGCACGGTCACGCTGCACTGCAACGTCACAGAAAGCTCATCGGATCGATATCGACCGAAAGTCGAGTGTTTCCCGTGATCTTGGGGCCGCGGGCCAACCAGTCCCGCATCCAGGTCTGCAGCGCAAATTCGCGCGGCGTCTTGATCAGGACGCGGAACCGGTATCGGCCACGGACAACGGCGATGGGTGCCTCCGCCGGCCCCAGCACCAGCACCTCGGCCGGCGGCCCGGCTGCCCGTACCAGCGCCCGCGCGTGGCCCTCGGCCGCAGGGCGGTCCGACGCCGTCACGATGAGCGACGCAAGCCGGCCGAAGGGCGGCAGGCCCGCCGCCTCGCGCATTGCGGTTTCCTCCGCATAGAACCGCTCGGCATCGCCCGACAGCAGCGCGCCCATCACCGGGTGATCGGGCTGGAACGTCTGCAGCAGGGCCCGGCCGCTGGTCGCGCCACGCCCGGCCCGGCCGGTGACCTGCTGCAGGATCTGGAACGTTCGCTCGCCGGCGCGCGGATCCCCCGACGACAGCCCCAGATCGGCGTCGACCACCCCGACCAGCGACAGCAGCGGGAAGTTGTGGCCCTTGGCCACGAGCTGGGTGCCGATGACGATGCGGAACTCCCCGGCTGCCACGGCGGCGAGCTCGCGCCGCAGCCGCTCGGTGCCGCCCGGAAAGTCGGACGACAGCACCAGCGCCCGGTGCCCCGGAAACCGCTCGGCCACCTCCTCGGCGAGGCGTTCGACGCCGGGTCCGCAGGCGGCCAGGCAGTCGAGTGCGCCACAGGCCGGGCAGGCCTCCGGCCGGCGTTCGACATGGCCGCAATGGTGGCACACCAGCGCCCGCCTGAAGCGGTGCTCGACAAGCCAGGCTGTACAGTTGGGGCACTGGAACCGGTGGCCGCAGGCCCGGCACAGGGTCAGCGGCGCATAGCCGCGCCGGTTGAGGTACAGCAGAGCCTGCTCGCCGCGGTCTAGGGTCTCGCGCATGGCGGTGGCCAGCGGCGGGGACAGCCAGCGGCCGCGGGCCGGCGCGTCGCGGCGCATGTCGACCGCCTCCAGCCGCGGCATTGCCCGGCCACCGAACCGGCCCGGCAGTCGGAGGTGGGCGTAACGACCCCGCGCGGCATTGACCCGGCTCTCGATCGACGGCGTTGCCGAGGCGAGGACGACCGGCGCGCCCTCCAGCCGTCCGCGCACCACCGCCATGTCGCGGGCATGGTAATGGACGCCGTCCTCCTGCTTGTAGGCCGCCTCATGTTCCTCGTCGACGATGACGAGGCCGAGCGCCCGGAACGGCAGGAACAGCGCCGAGCGCGCACCGGCCACCACCAGCGCCTCCCCGGACGCGATCGCGGCCGCGGTGCGCTCGCGCCGCCGCCCGGCGACGCCCGAGTGCCACTCCGCTGGCCGCACCCCGAACCGCCGCTCGAAGCGCGCCAGGAACTCGCCGGTCAGCGCAATTTCGGGGAGCAGGATCAGGCTCTGCCGGCCGGCCCTGACGGCCGCCGCCACCGCCTCGAAATAGACCTCGGTCTTGCCCGAGCCCGTGACACCCTCGAGCAGCGTCACGCCGGCGGTCCCTCCCGTCACCGCAGCCACCAGCACGGCGGCAGCCGCCGCCTGGTCGGGCTCCAGCGCCGGCTCGGCAAACGCGGGATCGGGGACCGCCGCGATCGGCCGCGGCGGAATGCCGACGGCCTCCAGCGTGCCCTCGTCAACCAGTCCGTCAATGACGCCGACGCCGACGGCCGCCAGCTCTGCCAGCGTCCGTTTCGGCAAAGCGAGGCCGCCTTCGGCCGCCGCGATCACCCGCGCCCGCGCCGGCGTCATGCGCGCCGGCGGCGGACCGGCAAGGCGCACGCCGACCTGGATCCGCTCGACGCGATCGGGCTCGGGCACCCGCAGGGCCATGCGCAGCACCGCACCGCGCGGCGCCAGCGTGTAGCGCGCCACCCAGTCGACGAACTGTCGCAGCGGGGCTGCCAGCGCCGGCACAGCAACCAGCCCGGTGATGCGCCTGAGGTTGCCGCCCGCCGCCGAGCCGCTGCGCAACTCCCACACGACGCCGACCGTCTCGCGCGGCCCGAACGGCACCTGCACGACGTCGCCCGGCGCCAGCACGAGCCCGGGCGGGATGGCGTAGCTGTAGGCCTGGTCGAGCGCCACCGGCACCAGCACGTCGGCGACGCCCGGCGCATCCGCGCGCTGAAAATCGTCCGCACTCATCGCGCAGGCTTAGCACCGATTCGGCCGCTAACCGTCCATTCACCCGGCGCGCGCAGGCTTCGCCCATGCACACCGCCTCCGATCTCCAGGCCGCCATCAACCGCTGGCTGGCCCACCTCTCCGGCGAACGCCGCCTGTCGCCGCGCACGCTCGAGGCCTATGGGCGCGACATGCGCGACTGCCTGGCGGTTCTGGCCGATCGCGTGGGCCGGCCGCTGGCGCTCGCCGATGTCGCCGCACTGAAGCCCGCCGATATCCGCGCCTACATGGCGGCCCGCCGCCTGGATGGCATTGGCAGCCGCTCGCTGATGCGCGGCCTCGCCGCGATCCGTTCCGCGCTGCGCTATCTCGAAAGGGAGGGCCTCGCCGATGCCTCCGCCCTGTCGGCGGTGCGTGGCCCCAAGCTCGCCCGCGGGTTGCCGAAGCCGCTGCCGGCCGCCGCCGCCCGCAGGCTGGCCGATCCCGACCTGCGCGCCGGCGAGGACCGCGAACCGTGGATCCTCGTCCGCGATGCCGCGGTGCTGGGATTGCTCTATGGGTGCGGCCTGCGCATCAGCGAAGCCCTCGGCCTGCTGCGGCGCGATGCCCCAACCGACCGCGACACGCTGGTGGTCACCGGCAAGGGCGGCAAGACCCGGATGGTCCCGGTGCTGCCGCAGGTCGCGGCCGGGATCGCCGACTACATCGCTGCCTGCCCGCATCGCCTGCCTCCCGACGAGGCGCTGTTTCGCGGCCAGCGCGGCGGGCCGTTGTCTCCCCGGATCATCCAGCTCGCCATGGAGCGGCTGCGCGGCGGCCTCGGCCTGCCCGACACGGCGACGCCGCATGCGCTGCGACACTCCTGCGCCACCCACCTGCTGGCCCGCGGCGGCGACCTGCGCGCCATCCAGGAGCTGCTCGGCCACGCATCGCTGTCGACGACGCAGATCTACACGGAAGTCGACACGTCACGACTGCTGGCGGCCTACCGGGCCGCCCATCCGCACGCATCCTGAGGCTTGGCAGGCCGTCCCCGGAACCGGAGGCTCAGCGGGTCTCGTAGTTGCGATGCACCCGCGCCCGCAACCGGCT
>JBMOJG010000350.1:0-4313 GCA_049316925.1 Alsobacter sp.
AACAGCTTCTGCTCCTGGTCCATCACCGCCGGCGGGCACATCATGCGCGTCGACACGACGGGACCGATCGACAGGGCGGTTCCATCCTCGCGCAGCTGGCCATTGTAGCGGTTGCAGCCGGCCATGCCGGCGACCCGGTCGCCATCGGCCTCCAGCGTCGACTGCAGGTTGTCGATGACGCCGCGCCCGTCGATGTCCTCGACGATCCAGACACCCTGCGGCAGTGGCGTCGCCATGGCCGTTACGGCCGTGCCGGCCAACAGGCCCGCGGCCAGCACGACGGCGACGAGGGACGAATGCATGGCCAGGCTCCGACTTCGATCGCGCAGCGATTCATGCCGGGATGCGGCGGCAGAATCATGGCAGTCGGGTCAGGGGGCCCCGCCCGATTACCAAAACGTATCTTGGCGGATCCGATCCGGCCGGTAGTCTTTGGCAGTCACGATGAGTGGCGATTGCTTCAACTCCTTGCCCCCGCTCCGGCGGGGCTTTTTTTTGCCGGGTGTCCGCCCGACGATCCATTTGTCTGCCACCGGACTTCGGCTTAAGCATGCGATCCGACTCGCCGCGAACCTTGAGGTGCCCGATGGCCTGGATCCGCCGACTGTTGATCGCCTGCATGCTGGTCGCCTGTGCGGGCACCGTCTGGGCGCAGCAAGCGACTCCGCCGGCGGGTCTGAGCCGCGAGCAGTTCGATGCGCTCGTCGAGGCGATCAGCAAGTCGGTTGTCGAGAAGATCAAGGCGGCTCCGGCCCCCGATACCGCGGGCGCAAAGACGGCTGTGGCGGTCTCGAACGCACCTTCGGGCGCCGATGACCTCGAGGCGAGGGTCGGTGCTTTCCTGGAGCGCGCTGGAACCGTTGCGGTGGCGCTTCCCCAATTCGTCAGCGAACTGGCTCGCATTCCAAAACTGCTTGACCAGAGCGGACAGGGCGGCCGTGGCACGCTCATGTTCCTGATTATCCTCTTGTGCTCCGCCGCGGCCGCGCTTGCGGCTGAACTGGCCGTTCGCCGGCTCTTCGATGGGGCCCGGCATCGGATGTCCGCCGAGGCCGAGCAGCGGTCGGGCCTGCGCGCCGTACCGCTGGTGATCCTGATCGCGCTTGTCGATGTCGTGGCGCTCGGCGCCGTATGGCTGGTGTCCTACGGTGCCGCCGGTGCGTTCTTCCACGGCACCGACGGCCAGTCGAAGCTCGCCGCCCTGGTCCTGACCGGGCTGTTCGCCTGGAGGCTCTACATGCTGGCCTTCCGCATTGCACTGCGGCCAGGCCTGCCGGGCGCGCGGCTGGCCGCGATGGGCAATGACGAAGCCTGGCTTGTCTACCGGCGTATTTCGGCGGTGATCCTCGTCATCGTCGGCCTGCGGATCATCCTGCGGGTCCTGATTGCCATCAAGGCTGACAGTGCCGGGATCTCGTTCGGGCAGGTGCTTGTGGCGCTCACCATTTTCGCCGCGTTCATGTGGGCCGTCCAGAGCTGTCGCTCTGCCGTGGGCGACTGGTTCGCCGACCTCGGCCGTGTCGAGGGCCGGGTTTCGCTCGGCGAGTGGGCCGGACGGAACTGGACGATTTTTGCCGTGCCGTTCTTTGCGGTCCTCACCCTGGCGCAGATCTACGGTGCCATCGCCCTGCGCTTTTCCATCCCCGCCGCGATGCTGCTGACACTCAACGTGGTGATCGCCCTGATCCTGCTCGAGACCCTCAGCGACTTTCTCACGCGGCGGATCGGCGGCCACGTCGTCGCAGCCAGAACGGCGCGGCCGGCACGGCTGTCGGACGTTGTCGCGCGCTGCGTCCGCATCGCGGCCTTCATCGGCGCTGCCACGATCGTCGCCCAGACCTGGATCGTCGACGTCTTCGCGCTTGTCGACCAGTCCGGCTGGCAGCAATTGACGCGCCGGTCGGTCACCGCCGGCATGACACTGTTCCTCGCCTTCGTGGGATGGGAGCTGGTGAAGTTTTTCACCAACCGCTATGCCGCCGCCAACGGGGCCGGCGGCGCGGGTGGGCCGGTCGACGAGGATGCAGCCCACCCAGGCGGGGCATCGCGGCTGGCGACGATGATGCCGTTGCTGCGCATTGCGCTGGCCATCGTCATCACCATCGTGGCGCTGCTGATCGTGCTGTCGGAGCTCGGCGTCAACATCACGCCGCTCATCGCCGGCGCGTCCGTGTTCGGCCTGGCGATCTCGTTCGGCAGCCAGACGCTGGTGCGCGACATCGTGTCGGGCATCTTCTATCTCGCCGACGATGCGTTCCGGGTCGGCGAATACATCGACTGCGGCAAGGCCAAGGGCACGGTCGAGGGGTTCACGCTGCGGTCGATCAAGCTGCGCCACCAGAACGGGCAGGTTCACACCATCCCGTTCGGCCAGCTCGGGCAGATCACCAATTTCAGCCGCGACTGGGCGACGCTGAAGTTCAACCTTCGCTTTGCCCGCGACACCGATCTGGAGAAGCTACGCAAGCTGACGAAGAAGATCGGCCAGGAGATGCTCGAGGATCCCGAGCTCAAGGACGAGTTCATCGAGCCGCTGAAGATGCAGGGCGTCGCCGACATTCTCGACAATGCCATCGTGGTCCGCTTCAAGTTCACGGTGAAGCCGTCGAAGCCGACCTTCGTGCAGCGGCAGGCGGTCAAGCGCATGGTCGCGAGCTTCGCCGCCAACGGGATCGAGTTCGCCAGCGCCACCGTGTCGGTGCAGACGGTGGGCGGCGGCGACCCTGCGGCGGCGGCTGCCGCCCAGAGCATCGCGGCGCGCTCCCAGGCAGCCGCCAATGCGGCGATGGTGCCGACCGGCTGACCCTTGCGGGGCGGGCGGCCTGCCTGGTCAGCCGTCGCGCCGCCTGCGCCGCCGTCCGTCGTCGGGAGACGCGGTTCGGCGCACCGGCAGGGTGACGACCTTTGCCAGCTCCGGAAAGGCGTCGATCTTGTGGGGAAACGCCATCGCGGCGACGAAATGCTCCTGGAAGGACGGCTCGAGCGCTGTCTCGATCTTCTCGATCCGCCGCACCACGGCCTCGATCTCGGCCCGCGCGGCGAGGTTGAGCAACGCGATCCGCGCGCCGGTGCCGGCGGCGTTGCCGGCGGATCCCACATGAGCGAGGTCGCAGTCGGGGATCAGGCCCAGCACCATCGCGTAGGTCGGGTCGATATGGCTGCCGAAGGCGCCGGCCAGCGTGATGCGGGCGATCCTGGCGCCCTCCCAGCGGTCCAGCAGCAGCTTGACGCCGGCATAGAGCGCCGCCTTGGCGAGCTGGATGGCGCGGATGTCGCCCTGGGTCACGGCGATCCGCGGCGCGCCGTCGTGCAACACATAGGCGAAGGTGCGGCCCTCGGCGACGATCCGCGGCGTGCGTGCGGCCAGTGTGCCGTCGATGACGCCATCCTCGGTGACGAGGCCGGCAAGCACCATCTGGGCGACGACCTCGATGATGCCCGAGCCGCAGATGCCGGTCACACCGGTCGGCCCGACCGCCGCCTCGAAGCCCGGTTCGTCCGACCACAGCGCACACCCGATGACGCGGAAGCGCGGTTCCAGCGTGGCGGGGTCGATCCGCACCCGCTCGATGGCGCCGGGCGCGGCGCGCTGACCCGAGGCGATCTGCGCGCCCTCGAAGGCCGGTCCGGTCGGCGACGAGCAGGCGAGCATGCGCTCGCGGCTGCCGAGCACGATCTCCGCATTGGTGCCGACATCGACCAGCAGGGTCAGCTCATCGCGAAGGTAAGGTCCCTCCGACAGCACCATGCCGGCGGTATCGGCGCCGACATGGCCGGCGATGCAGGGCAGGACCCAGGCGCGGGCGCCGGGCGCGAGCGGTAGCCCGATCTCGGCGGCGGCGACGTCGCACGGGGCGTCCACGGTGAGGGCGAACGGCGCGCCGCCCAGCTCGACCGGGTCGAGCCCGAGCAGCAGGTGGTGCATCACCGGGTTGCCGACAATCGTCGCCTCGACAATGTCGACCGGTGCGATGTCCGCGTCGCGGCAGACCGCGGCGGCAAGGTCGGCGAGGGCGCCGCGGACGGTCGCCGTCAGCTCGACCTCGCCGCCGGGGTTCATCATCACGTAGGAGACCCCGCTCATCAGGTCCTCGCCGAAGCGGATCTGCGGGTTCATGGCGCCGGCAGACGCCACCACCTCGCCGGTGCCGAGATCGACCAGATGTGCGGCGATGGTCGTCGAACCGACGTCGATGGCCAGGCCGAACAGCCGGTCCTGCAGGCCGGGTCGGACCGCGACGATCTCGCCGTCATGGCGCAGCACCACGCTGACCGACCAGCGGCCGGCGCGCAGCGCCTTTTGCAGTCCGGCC
>JBMOJG010000351.1:0-4312 GCA_049316925.1 Alsobacter sp.
AGAAGCCCTGCAGGAAGGGCTGCTGCCCGAACGAGCCGGTGAGCGCGCCGGTGCGGATCTGCTCCTGCTGCTTCGGCCCGAGGTCGAACCCGAAGGCGCAGACCTGGTTGTTCTTCTTCAGCTGGCCGATGGCGTCGCCGAGCGCCGGCGTCACGAAGCCGTTCGCCGCGAAGGCGCCGACCACGTCCTTGCGGCTCTCGATCAGCGTCACGATCGAGTTGACGATGGCGTCCTTGTCGACGTCGATGCCGATGTTCTGCGGGCCGGCGTCGACCTTGAAGTCCCTCAGCCGGCCGGCGGCGTTGAGCGCCTTCACGGTCGACTGGAAGGCAGCGGTGATGCGGTTGTTGACCTCGACATTGCCCAGCGTCGTGGTGTTCGGGAAGATGATCGACCCGCCCTTGACGTTGTTGCGGACCAGGCACTGCACGAGGGCCTCGCCGCCGATCGCGGCTGCCGAGGCGTCCTGGCCGGTGTGCGAGATGCCGGAGCGGCCTGCGAGGTTCGGGTCGAACGAATTCGTCGTGGCGACCGGGATGCCCTTGGCCTGCAGCTTCTTGACGATGTCGTCATAGGCGCCCGACTGCGGCGTCGTCATGATCACGCCGTCGATGGTCGGGTCCTGGATGATCTGGTTGAGGATCGCGATCTCGCGCGGGATGTCGTCGACCGGGGCCTCGGATCCCAGCATGATGAGGTTGATGCCGAACGCCTTGGCGGCCACCTGCGCACCCACATAGGTCGGGTCGAAGAACCCGTTGCCGGCGGTGTGCGTCACGATCGCGAAGGTCAGGCGACCGTCCTTCGAGTTGAAGTCCTTGGTGCCGGCCGCTTCCTTCGAGGCATCCTCGAACGAATAGCCGCCGACGGCCTTGTTGAGCACGCCTGTCTGGGCATGCGCGGCAAGGCTGATCATGGAAATGCCGGCGGCCAGTGCCGCCAGGCGCAGAAGCCGTGTCATGGACGTCCCTCCCGGACCCGATCGATTGATGTTGCGCCGTCGCGGATCGCTCCTCGCCGACGATGCCGAACCCTAACGCCGCTCCGCAGGAAATCAAAGAGGGAGCGGTGCGACCGTCATTTTTTTTGCTATGATGCATGTAGAAGTCTATAAATACTAGAAATTCAATCTGAGGTGCGCCAATCAGAAGTGACATCGGGGATTGTCCGGCTGGTGCAGGGTCTGTAAACCCGGCAGGAGCGTCTGCAGCAGGGCCTGCCTGGCCGGGAAGAACCCGGGGCCGCGTCAGCGCCCCGGCAGGAGGACACGAACATGACCCAGGACGCTGTCTCTCCCGATCTTGCCGGCAAGGTCGTCGCTGTCATCGTCTGCAGCCGCATTGGCGAGGCCATCGACCGGGCCTTCGCGTGCCAGGATTCGCGGGTCGGCGTCCTCGACATTGATGTCGCTGCGTCGGAGCGGCTGGTGCCCGACGATGTCGCGCGGTTCGCCGTCTTCCCGGCCTCGGCCGAGGCCTGCGCCAACCAGCACCCTGTCGTGGACGGCGGCTGGACCTGATAGGCTCCTGAGGCAACCGGAGGGTTCGATGCCACCAGCGCTGATCGCCGTTGACTGGGGAACGACGCGGCTTCGTGCCTGGCTCGTCGCCTCGGACGGGACGGTACTCGACCGCACGGCCTCGGACGACGGCATCCTGGCGGTGCCGGCCGGCGGATTTCCCGCCACCCTGCTGCGCCATGTAGGCCCCTGGCTGGCGCGCCACGGCCGCCTGCCTGTCGCCATGGCGGGAATGGTGGGGTCGCGCAACGGCTGGGTCGAGGTTCCGTATGTCGACTGTCCGGCCGGAATTCCCCGTCTGGCCGCCGCCCTCACCCGGATGCCGTTGGGCGACGGCATCGACGCGCTGATCGTCCCGGGGCTGATCACCCGCGACGCCGACGGCACGCCCGACGTGATGCGCGGCGAAGAAACCAAGATCGCCGGTGTCGGCCTTGACGATGGCGTCGTGGTGATGCCCGGCACCCACGGCAAATGGGCGCGCCTTTCGGCTGGTGTCGTCGAAGGCTTTGCAACCTTCATGACCGGCGAGCTCTATGCCGCTCTGGTCGGCAGCACGATCCTGGGCCGGCTGGCCGAGGAGCCGGATGATCCTGCCGGATTCGCCCGTGGCCTTGCGGCCGTTCGCCGGCCCGGCGGGCTGACCCACCAGCTTTTCGCTGCGCGCACGCTGGTGCTGGCCGGCGACATGCCCGGCACGCAGGTGCGTCCCTACGTCTCAGGGCTGCTGGTCGGGACCGAGATCGGCCATGCCCTGGCACAGGCTGGCGGCAACCAGCGCGTGCTGGTGGCGGACGGTGCCTTTTCGGAGACCTATACGGCGGCTTTCGCGGAACGCGGGCTTCATATTGCCCGTCTGGATCCCGAGGCGGTATTCCTGCGCGGGCTCGCCCGCATCGTCGCCGCCGCCTGAGGAGGCCGCCCTGTCTGCCGTGCCCGCCGTCGCCGCCTTCGATGCCGCCTTCGCCCGCTGCCCGCTGATCGCCATCCTGCGCGGCATCCGCCCGGATGAGGCCGTCGCCGTCGGCGAGGCGGTGGTCGCGGCCGGCTTCACCATTCTCGAGGTCCCGCTCAACTCGCCCGAGCCTCTGGCGTCGATCCGCCTGCTGGCGTCGGCGCTGGCCGGCCGGGCCGTCGTCGGTGCCGGCACGGTCTACAGGGCCGCGGAGGTGGATGCGGTGGCGGAAGCCGGCGGTACGCTGATCGTCTCGCCCACGGTGTCGTCCGCCGTGATCGGGCGAACCGTCGACCGCGGAATGGTGTCTGCCCCCGGCGTGATGACGCCCACCGAGGCCGTGGCGGCGCTCGACGCGGGAGCGACGATCCTGAAGCTCTTTCCCGGTGAGATCATCGGCCCGGCGGGCGTGCGCGCCATGGCGGCCGTGCTGCCCGGCCAGCCGCGGCTTGTCGTCGTTGGCGGCATCGTACCCGACACCATGGCCGCCTTTGCGCGGACGCCGGCAGCCGGCTTCGGCATTGGCTCGGCCCTCTACAGCCCCGGTCTGTCCTCGGTCGAAGTCGGGGGCCGGGCCGTTGCTTTCGTCTCGGCCTGGCGGGCGCTGCGGCCGTGATCACCGTTTTCGGATCGCTCAACATCGATCTCGTCACGCGGGTGGAGGTCATCCCGAGGCCGGGCGAAACCGTGCTCGGCCCCTCCTATGCGATCATCCCCGGCGGCAAGGGCGCCAACCAGGCCCTCGCTGCCCGCCGCGCCGGCGCCGAGGTGCGGCTGGTCGGTGCGGTGGGTGACGACGGGTTCGCCGGCGCCGCCTTGTCGCTGTTGCTGCAGGAGGGTGTCGACTGCAGCCTCGTGCGCCGGGTCGATGCCCCCACCGGTGCGGCCTTCATCGCCGTCGATGCCGCGGGCGAGAACGCGATCGTGGTGGCGTCCGGCGCCAATGCGCTGGCGTCTGCTGCCGTGCTGCACAGCCTGTCGGCCGGTCCCGGCGACGTGCTGCTGCTGCAGCGCGAGGTCCCCGATGGCGAGGCGCTTGCTGCCGCGCGCTGGATGCACGCCGCCGGCGGCCGGGTGGTGCTGAACGCCGCGCCCGCCGGCGCGGTGCCGGCCGACCTCCTGGCCTGCCTCGATACGCTGATCGTCAACGAGCACGAGGCGGCTGTGGTGGGGGACGCGCTGGGTCTCGCTGGTTCCGTCGACGCCATTGCGGCGGCCATCGATGCCCGCCACCGGGTCACGACCATCGTCACTCTGGGTGCGGCCGGCGTTCTCGGCTGGACCGGAGGCGTCCGTCGCACCGTGCCGGCGCTGCCTATTCGGGTTGTCGACACCACGGCCGCCGGCGATGCGTTCTGTGGCGCCTATGCGGCGGCCGTTGCTGCCGGGCTGCATTTTTCGACGGCGATGGCCCGAGCCACTGCGGCCGGGAGCCTCGCCTGCACGGCTGCAGGTGCTCAGCCCAGCCTGCCGTCGGCGGCCGCCATCGATGCGGCGCTCGCCGGCTGGATCGCCTGATCCGACGCATTCAAGCAGCCCCGGTGACCGAACGGAAACTCCTTCCGCGCTACACTGACGCTTCAACCGGGGTTGGGCCGTGCAGAAGCTCCTGATGTTTGCCGCAGTGATCGTGCTTGGCGGCTACGGCGTGTCGCAATACATCGCGCGCATCCAGCCGCCCGCACCGTCCGTTGCCGTCGCCACGACGCAGCCCGCCCCGGCCGGCATGACGCCGCTCGGCCGCACCACCGTGACACTGCCCGAGGACGGGCGCGGCCACTTTGTCGCCGAGCCGCAGATCAACGGCGCGCGCGTGCAGACCCTCGTCGACACCGGCG
>JBMOJG010000352.1:0-4310 GCA_049316925.1 Alsobacter sp.
AGATCTACACCAACCTTCCGACACTCTTTCCCTACACGACGCTCTTCCGATCTCGGGTTGCGGTGGAATCCGCGTTGGCGATGTTCTCGGAGATGACCCGCAGCCGTCCGGCCTGGGCCTTGAGGCCTGACGCGGCGATGGCAAGCGACTTGGCGAAATCCACGGCGGCCTCCTTCAGCGTCCCTTGCCGATGGCGATCTTCAGCAGCGACAGGCTCTTGCTGTAGAGCGATGCTGCCGCCTGGTAGTCCATCTGTGTGTCGGCGAGCTTGGTCATCTCGTCCTCGAGCGTGACCGAGTTGCCCGACGGCGTGGTCTCGAATCGCTTGCCGTTGCGGGATTCGGGCGTTCCGCCCGGCCCCGTGGGGCCGATATGGCCGGCGGCCGTTTTCATCACCGCCAGGCCGCCGCCCTCCTTGGCCATCGGGCGCAAATCATGCGGCTTGAACCCCGGCGTGTCGGCATTGGCGACATTTTCGGCCAGCAGCTTCTGCCGCGCCTGCAGCCAGTGCATGCGCGCCTTCAGCTGGTCGACGAGAGGCAGGCCGATCGCGCCCATGCCGGTTGCTCCATGGCGATGGGCAAAAAATGCCTCCTGCATGGTTAACGGGGGGTAAAGATCGCAGCGGAGAACCGCATGCGTTACCGCCGCTTGACGCAGGTGGTGCTGCCGTGACGTGTTATGGTCGCATTTATGGCGTCTGCCGGCCGGCATCTCCGGGAGTGTTTCAGCGTTGCAGTCCTTACTCGGCATCCAATTGCCTCCGGCCGTGATCTGGATCCTGGCCTTCGTCATCGTCTTTGCGCTGCTGGCGCTGATGGCCCTCGTGCTGCGCCGGCTGGCCGGCGCACGGCTCAACATGCCGGGCGGCCCGAGCCGAAGCCGGCAGCCCCGGCTGGGCATCGTCGACGCCTATGATCTGGACCGGCAGCGCCAACTGGTCATCATCCGGCGCGACAATGTCGAGCATCTGGTGATGATCGGCGGCCCCAACGATCTGGTGATCGAGACCAGCATCATTCGCGCCGGCATGGTTGCGCAGCCTGCCCTGCGCGACCCGGCATTCGGTGTAGAGCCAAGGGTCGAGGCAGTCCGGCCCGACGCGCCACGCCCGGAACCGGTCCGTCCCGAGCCCCCGCGACAGGATGCGCCTGCGGCTGAACCGATCCGGCCGGAACCGCGCGCCACGCCGGCCCCCGAGCCGGCAAGGCCGGCCCGGGCTGCACCGCCGGCACCGCCTGTCGCCACCCTGCCGCAGCCGCCCCGGCGCGATCCGGAGCCTCCCGCGCCGGCAAGGGCAGCACAATCGCGACCCGCCACGCCGCCGCCTGCCACTCCGCCAGCCGCCGCCGAACCGGTCGCGGCAACGCCGCGACCGGAGACACCGGCGGCCGAGGCCGAGCGGAGCGACATGGCCCGCCGCCTCGAGGAGGCGCTGAAGAAGCCGTTCGCGGGGATGCGACAGCAACCGACCGGCGAGCCCGCGCCGCGTCCGTCATCCGCACCACCACCGCCTCCCGCACCGGTGCCTTCAGCTCCGCCCGCTCCTCCGCCGGCCGCCGCCGCCCCGGCTCCAGTAACCCTACCGGTCGAACATGCCAGGCCTGCCCCCACCCCGCCCGCACCTGCGACAGAGGCGAGCAAGGCCGCGCAGCCCAAGCCCGAACCTGCAACGCCCGAACCTGCAAGGCCCGAACCTGCAAAGCCCGAGCCTGCAAAGCCCGAGCCTGCAAAGCCCGAGCCTGCAAAGCCGGTCGCAACGGCCGCTTTGACGGCCGCGACCGCAGCGGTTGCGGCGGCGATTGCGCCGCAGCCGGCTGAACCGGTTCCGCCGCCGGCACCTCCACCGCCCCCACCGCCGCCGCCACCTCCGGCACCCGCTGCCATGCCACCACCCGCTGCGCCGGTTGCCCTTTCCCCGCCCGCCGACCTGATCGACTTCGACAGCCTCGAGGCGGAGATGTCCCGGCTGCTCGGCCGCGACCCGTCGAAGAAGGACTGACGGCGAGCCTGCCTCGCCGGTGTTCTCCACAGCTGCCTGAACGGCGGACCGGTGAACGGTGCCACGGCAGATGACCGCAACAGGCCGGCACCCTACCCTCCCGCCATGATGGGGCGGATTCGGCGGAACACGGCGCGGCTGGCGCGGAGCGGGGTGGGCGTGGCCGTCTGGCTGGCCGCTACCACAGGTGCTGTTGTTCCCCAGACGCTGACGCTCGACATCGGCCAGGGCGGTGGTGTCACCGAGCGGGCGATGCAGCTTGTGCTGCTGGTGACGCTGCTGTCGCTGGCGCCGGCGGCGCTGGTGATGGTAACGTCGTTCACCCGCATCGTCGTGGTTCTGTCTCTGCTGCGCTCCGCCATCGGCGCGCCCACTGCTCCGCCGAATGCGGTCATCGTCAGCCTGGCGCTGTTCCTCACGGCCTTCGTGATGGCACCGACCTTCCGCGCGGTCTACGACGCCGGCGTGGCGCCACTCCTGGCCGGGCAGATCCAGCCGCAGCAGGCCTTCGAGCGCGGTTCTGCGCCGCTGAAGACCTTCATGCTGCGCCATGTCCGCGACAAGGACCTGGACCTGTTCATCACCATGTCGCGCGAGCCCCGGCCGGCCACGCCGGATGCGGTGGCGCTGACGACGCTGATCCCGGCCTTCATGATCTCGGAGTTGCGCCGCGCCTTCGAGATCGGCTTCCTGCTCTACATCCCGTTCCTGATCATCGACCTGGTCGTCGCCTCGATCCTGATGTCGATGGGCATGATGATGCTGCCTCCGGTGACGGTCGCGTTGCCGTTCAAGCTCATTTTCTTCGTGCTGGTGGATGGCTGGAGCCTTGTCGCCGGCAGCCTGGTGCAGAGCTACGGACCGTCCTAGCGCATCAACCCGCCAGATAGGCACCGGTTGGCGGACAAGGATGAAACGCAATCAGACGCCTGGGGCGGAGCATCTGATGCAGTCGGGTCGGCTTCCGCACGAGCGCATCGGCGCTAGAGCATCATCCCGCCAAGTGGACACCGGTTTGCGGACAAAGATGATGCTAAAACAATGAGCTAGAGCGGACGACCTGATGCAATCAGGTCGGATTTCGCTCTAGGCCTTCTTGCCGGGGTCCGCGGCACCCGGTGCAGCGGCGGCAGGCTTGCCATCGCCTGGCTTCGGATCTGCGGGCTTTCCGTCCGCGCCCTTGCTGCTTTCGACGCGCGTCGGGTCCGGCCTCGCGCCTGCATCGGGCCTGCGGACCCGTGGCGGCATCGCCGGCGTGTCGGGGTAGCGCCTGCGGTACTCGGCGAGGAATTCCGACAGCGTATCGGCGCTGGCGACCGCCTTGGCGAGTTCGCGATACTCGTTCCCCTGGGCCGGCCCCGGCGCGGCAACGATGGCGAAGGAACGCGCATCGACGCTGTCCGACATCTTGGTGGCAAACTTGGCGCGCAGGCGCTCCAGCGACAGCGTTTCCTCGGCCAGCCCGTAGGCGATCGCCGCACGGGTCACGTCGGCCCGGGCCCGGTCGTCGAGCGGTTCGGCTGATTGCCAGCGGGTGCCGACCATGCGCTCGAACACCTCGCCGGCATCACGCCAGCGCCGGCTTTGCCACAGGATGTCGGCCCGCAGCCGCTCGACATCGCTCCCCGTCTCCGGCGAGATCATCTCCAGCGCCAGGTCGGTGCGCGACAGGTCGGACAACGCCCGCGCCTCCAGCAGCAGCCGCGCCCGGCGCAGCTCTTGTGGCATCTCGGACAGGCGGCTCTCGCGCAGCGTCTGGTAGGCCTTGGCGGGCTGCCGGTTCATCAGGTGTATCA
The DNA here is from genome assembly GCA_049316925.1 of Alsobacter sp. Classification (GTDB taxonomy): domain Bacteria; phylum Pseudomonadota; class Alphaproteobacteria; order Rhizobiales; family Beijerinckiaceae; genus Alsobacter. Next base: position 3,799 of record JBMOJG010000352.1, read on the forward strand.
CCGCGAGGCGGGTCGCCACGGAGGCCTTGGCGGCACCGCTCAGCCGGTTGTCGACCTGGTGCGCCATTAGGTCGCCAGCCTCTTGCAACAGGTCAAGCTCGACCAGCCGCTCCGCCAGCCGGCGGATCATCTCGTCGCCGCGGCGGCCTGGCGGCGTGAACTCCTTGAAGTCGAAATAGAGCGAGATCGCATCGAGGCGCGGGATGGTCTCCGCCTTCCCGTCGAGAAACAGCGTCTCGAAGCGGCTGCCGGTGTCGTCATAGAGAGACCGGATGTGCGGATTGTCCGGGAACAGCTGGTTCGCCCGCCGCGCTGTCGAGAACGCATCGCGCCAGCGCTCCTCCTCGGCGTAGAGCCGGCCCAGCAGACCGAGCGTGCGGGCTTCGATGTCGTCGCCACGCCAGCTCACCGACAGGGTCTCCAGCCCCCCGATGGCGGCGGCACGATCGATCGAGCGGTCCTTCAGCGCGAGCGCGATCCCGTGCAGCCTGGCGCGCACCTCGGTCGGCCGC
>JBMOJG010000353.1:0-4303 GCA_049316925.1 Alsobacter sp.
GGCTTCGAAGATCACCGTCGGCGATGGCAAGTCGCCCGACAGCCGCAAGGCCTTCCTGCTCATCCTCACAGACGGGGTGGAGGGCAATGTCAACGAATACGAGCGGAACGGCCCAATGGGTTACCGCACCTATGGCGACTGGACGCCCGACGCAAATCTGACGACATCAACGCCCGGCTTTTGGGCTGGGTCAGAGAGGTCCCAGGCTGTTGATCCGACCATGTGCGACGCCATCAAGGCCAAGGGCGTCACCGTCCTGACCCTGCACACCGAGTATCTGACGCCCGTGGGCAGCGGCGACTACCGCTTCCAGCAGATCCAGTCCCAGCTCTCGCCGGTGATCGCCACGCGGCTGAGGGACTGCGCCTCCGGCCCCGACCTCGCCTTCAACGCGTCGTCGCCGGACGAAATCAAGGCGGCGACGAAGAAGATGCTCGCCGCCGTGCTCGCCAAGGCCCGCCTGGTCAAATAGGCGGCACGGACTGGTTTCCGGCTTCAGTCACGTCAAGCCGACCCGAGAATGTCGGGGCGGCTCTGGGTGAAGGATGCTTGGTGGGAGACCCTGCTCAGCCTGCGGCGATGACTGCCCCGATGGCCCGGCGCAGACCCACGATGCCGCTGTCCGTGTGCCGGCTGGGATACACCCGGTTCGTCAGCAGTGCCCAGGATGGTCCGCCATCGAGGTCGATCCACAGCCCCGTGCCCGTGAAGCCCGTATGGCCGATCACAGCCGCCGGCGCGGTATCGCCGCCGGACCAGCCCGGATGCGGCCGCTCCCAGCCGAGCGTGCGCGTGGCGCTCTCGGGCTGGCGCAGCGCATTGAGCATCGTCGGCCCGAGGATCCGGCCGCCGGCAAGGTTGGCGGCGAACCCGGCCAGCGCTGCCGCCGTGCCGAACAGCCCGGCGTGGCCGGCCGCCCCGCCGAGCGCGAAGGCGTTCTCGTCGTGCACCGCGCCGCGCATCACCCGGCCGCGCCAGGTGCAGCGCTCCGTGGCGGCGCACTGCGCCGGGTCGGGCTGGAACGAGAAACCATCGGGGAGGGGCTGGTCGGCCAGCGCGACTCCGGTGAGCCGCTCCAGCGCGATGCCGAGCAGGATGAAGTTGATGTCCGAATAGACCGGCGGCCCCGCCGTCCAGGCCCGCTGCAGCACATGCGCCCGCAGCGTCTGCGGATCGAGGCCCAGCGTGTAGAGCGGCTCCACCGCGGGCAGGTGCGTTTGATGCGACAGCAACTGCCGGTAGGTCAGCCGCCGCTCCGGCGCGCCGGCAACGTCATACTGGCGCAGGTCCGGGATCGCTTCGGCCAGGGGTTCGTCGAGCCCGATCTGCCCGGCCTCGGCCAGGCGCAGGATGGCCGTGGTGGTGAACACCACCTTGGTCAGCGAGGCGAGGTCGAACCAGGTGCCGGCCGTCATCGCCACCGGCCCGGGCTCGCGCTGCGCCAGCCCCGCATGGTGGAACGCCCGCGCCTCGCCCTGCGCCAGCGCCAGCACCGCGCCGGGGATGCGGCCGGCTTCGATCGCGGCTTCGACGGGCGCGAAGGCCCGCTCCGCCAGGTCCTGAAGGCTCATGCCACCTCCCACAGATGGCACGCCGCCTCCGCCGGGCCGCCCGGCGCGATACGGCGCACCAGCGCCGGCCGCTCGGCGGCGCAGCGCGGCATGGCGTCCCGGCAGCGGCCATGGAAGGCGCAGCCGGGCGGCGGCGCGGAGGGATCCGGCGGATCGCCCTGCAGCACGATGCGCGCGCGCTTCGGCGTCCCAGGCGCCGCCGGCACGGCCGACAGCAACGCCTGCGTGTAGGGATGCGCCGGCCGCTCGAACAGCTGGCCGGCCGGCCCCGTCTCGACGATGCGGCCGAGATACATCACCGCGATCCGGTCGCTGACATGGCGGATCACCGACAGGTCATGGCTGATGAACAGCATCGCCAGGCCGAGCCGCGCCCGCAGGTCGGCGATCAGGTTGATGATCTGCGACTGGATCGACACGTCGAGTGCCGACACCGGTTCGTCGGCGACGAGCAGCTTGGGCGCCAGCGCCAGCGCCCGCGCGATGGCGATGCGCTGGCGCTGCCCGCCGGAAAACTCGTGCGGGAAGCGGCCGGCGGCATCGGCGGGCAGGCCGACCATGTCGAGCAGCTCCGGCACGCGCCGGCGCGGGTCGCCCATGCCGTGGATCACCAGCGGCTCACCGATGATGGTCGCCACCTTGTGGCGCGGATTGAGCGAACCGAACGGATCCTGGAACACCATCTGCATGTCGCGCCGCCGCTGCGCCATGCGGCCGCGCGGCAGGCTCACCAGGTCCTCGCCCTCGAACAGCACCTGGCCGGCCGTGGGCTCGACGAGACGCAGCAGCGCCCGGCCGAGGGTCGACTTGCCGCAGCCGCTCTCGCCGACGATCCCCAGCACCTCGCCCCGCGCGAGATCGAAGCTGACGCCGTCCAGCGCCCGCAGCGTTTTGCCATGCGCGCCCGCATAGTCCTTGGTGAGACCGCGCACGGCGATCAGTGGGGCGGTGGTGGGTGGGTTGACCAGATCCACGCTCATGCGGCCGGGTTCCAGCACGCCGCGCGGTGCTCCGGCGAACCCGCCCTGGCGAGGTCCGGCCGCTCGGCCATGCAGCGCTCAACCGGAGCGGGGCAGCGCGGCGCGAAGGCGCAGCCGGTGCCGCGTGCGCCGGGCGGCGGCACCATGCCGGCGATCGACGGCAGCCGCGAGCCCGGCGGGTTGCCCGCCGGCATCGTGTCGATCAGCGCCCGCGTGTAGCGGTGGCGCGGGTGCGCGAAGAGCGCCGCCACCGGCGCCTCCTCGACGATCCGGCCCGCATACATCACGGCTGCCCGGTCGCAGACCTCGGCGACGACGCCGAGGTCGTGGGTGATCAGCAGGCACGCCATGTGCAGCTCGCGCCGCAGCCGGTCGATGAGCTCCAGGATCTGCGCCTGCACGGTCACATCCAGCGCCGTGGTCGGCTCGTCGGCGATCAGCAGCTTCGGCCCGCAGGCAAGCGCGATGGCGATCATCACCCGCTGCCGCTGGCCGCCCGACATCTGGTGCGGATACCGGTCGAGCTGCTCGGCCGGCATCGGCAGGCCGACCAGCGCCAGCAGTTCGGCCGCCTGCCGTCGCGCCGCCGCCCGAGACAGGCCGCGGTGGATCTCCAGCACCTCGGCAATCTGGTCGCCGACCCGGAACACTGGGTTCAGCGAGGTCATCGGCTCCTGGAAGATCATCCCCACCGTGTCGCCGCGCATGGCCTGCAACCCGCGCGCGTCGAGGCCGCCGACATCGATGCCGTCGACGACGATGCGGCCACTGGCGACCCGCACCGGCGGCGTCGGCAGCAGCCGCATGATGGCCAGCGCCGTCACCGTCTTGCCGCAGCCGGATTCGCCGACGAGGCCGAGCATCTCGCCCGGCGCGATGGTGAAGGAGACGTCCTCGGTCAGCGCGCGGCCGGCGACGGTCAGGCCGAGCCCCTCGACGCGCAGGACCGGGTCCGTCATGCGGCGCGCCAGAGTTCGCCGCCCGGCATCGGCACCGGGACGCCGGTCGTGGTCGGCAGGCTCAGCGGCAGGCCGGCCAGCGACCTCACCGCCAGATAGGCGAAGCACTGCGCCTCTAGGTAATCGCCGTTCCAGCCGACCGCCTCCACCGGTTCCACCGGCACGCCGAGCCGGGCGTGCAGAAGCCGCATGAAGGTGCCGTTGAGGCGGCCGCCGCCGGTCACCAGCCAGCGCACGGCGGGCCGCGGCACATGCCGCAGCGCGTCGGCCGCCGACGCGACCGTGAACGCCGCCAGCGTCGCCGCGCCGTCGGCGTCCGGCATCGCCGCCACCGCCTCGGCCCAGGCGTGGAAATCGTTCCGGTCCAGCGACTTCGGCGCCGCCCGGTCGAAATAGGGGTGCGCCATCAGGCGTGCGACCAGCGCCGTGTCGGGGGTGCCGCTGCCGGCGAGGCGTCCGTCCGCGTCGAAGGGCTGGCCGGTGCGCCGCCGGACGAAGTCGTCGAGCAGGGCCGAGGCCGGCCCGGTGTCGAAGGCGATCACCGTATCGCCGTCGATGAAGGTGACATTGCCGACGCCACCGAGGTTCAGGACCATCACCGGCTGGGCCAGCCCCGCTGCCAGTGCCCGGTGGTAGAGCGGCGCAAACGGCGCGCCCTCGCCGCCTGCCGCCACATCCGCATCGCGAAAGCGCGTGACGACATCGAGCCCGAGCCGCCGTGCGGCGTGCACGCCGTCGCCAAGCTGGCGCGTGAAGCGCCGCTCGGGCCGGTGCCAAACCGTCTGACCATGCA
>JBMOJG010000354.1:0-4295 GCA_049316925.1 Alsobacter sp.
GGCCACTTCGTCGACATCCGCAAGGAGCTCTGAGAATGCGTGAGGGCCGCAGCGCCGGGTTCTACTGGCTGGCCGCATTCTTCGCGGCCTTCGTGCTGTTCCTGTACGGGCCGATGATCGCCATCGTGGTGCTGTCGTTCCAGGGACCGGAAGGCGGGCTCACCTTCCCGCTTAACGGGCTGTCGCTGCACTGGTTTGCCCGCCTGTGGAAAGGCGGCGGCATCGTCGACATCAAGTCGGCCTTCGGCCGCTCGGTCGGGCTTGGTCTTGTGGTCATGCTGCTGACCGTGGTGTTGTCGCTGCTGGCCGGCCTCGCCTTCCGGCGCCGGTTCCCCGGGCAGAACCTGTTGTTCAACCTCACGGTGGCCAGCCTGATCGTGCCGTCGATCGTCACCTCTTTGGGCATTGCCCTGCAGTTCCGCATCGTGGACGAGGGGTTGAAGCTGCTGTTCCCCGCGCATTCGACGGCGATGGGCCTGTTCACCAGTGCGCTGGGCGCCCACCTGACCTGGACCCTGCCGTTCGGCCTGCTGATCATGTTCGCGATCTTCAACCGGTTCGACAGCCGTCTGGAGGAGGCGGCGCGCGACCTCGGCGCGACACCCTGGCAGACCTTCCGTTTCGTCGTGCTGCCGATCATCATGCCGTCGCTCGTTGGCGTCGGCCTGTTCGGCTTCACCCTGTCGTGGGACGAGATTGCCCGCTCCTCGCAGACGGTCGGCGAGCGCAACACGCTGCCGCTCGAACTGCAGGCCCTGACCACGACGGTGACGACGCCTGAAATCTACGCGCTCGGCACCGCAACGACCGCCGTCTCGTTCCTCGTCATCGGGCTGGCACTCGGCACGATCCTGGTGCTGCGCGCCCGGCAGGCACGCCACGGATCGGACGCCGGCAAGGGCCTCGCCTGACATGACGATGTTGGAGCCTGCCTCCATCGAGGTCCGGACCATGACGGCCACCGACATGGCGATAGCTCTCGACTGGGCCGCGGCAGAGGGCTGGAACCCTGGACTTTCCGACGCCGATGCGTTCCGCGCCGCCGATCCAGCCGGATGCCTGATGGCCTATGTCGGCGACCAACCCGCCGCCTCGATCACGGTCGTGGCCTGTGGCGACGCTCAGGCCTTTCTCGGGCTCTACATTGCCGCTCCGGCGTTTCGCGGTCGCGGCTTCGGCTATGCGCTCTGGCAGGCTGGCCTGGCGCATGCCGGTTCGCGCAGCATCGGCCTCGACGGCGTGGTGGTCCGCCAGGCAGACTATGCGCGCTCGGGTTTGATCCTGCAGCACCGCAACATCCGCTGGTCCGGAGTGTCCGCCGTCTTGCCGCCGACGGATCCACGCCTGGGGCGGATCGGGCGCGGACTGTTGCCGGCAGTCCAGGCCTATGACGCCGCGGTAACCGGATGGGATCGCCCCGGCTTCGTCGAGAGCTAGTGCCTCAGCGGTGGCCGCCACGCCGTTGCGCTGGTCGAGGATGGCGCCATCCGCGGCTACGCGGTCATGCGTCGCTGCCGGCAGGGCCACAAGATCGGTCCCCTGTTCGCCGATGATCCCGCCGATGCCGACATCTTGCTGCGTGCACTCGCGGCAACAGTACGGGGCGATGAGATTGTCGTGGACGTTCCCGAACCCAACGAAACCGCCCTGGCGCTGGCCGAGCGTCACGACCTGTCGCCGGTGTTCGAGACGGCCCGCATGGTCCGCGGCTCGGCACCGTACCTGAATCTTGACGCGACCTACGGCATCACCACATTTGAACTGGGATGATAAAGACGCCGCGCATTTTCCGATGAAACGTCATTTAAATCAGCAAAAACCAACCTGGCTCTATGTTTTTTTGCTGAGTTTGCGCTGATTTTTCACGATAATCGAACAGTCCGACATCGTGACGCCCGGCTCGGCGGAAGCGCTGCCTCACCTCTCCCCGACTGTCGTTCTGTCCAAGACGGACTTTGCGACGCTGGGCGCGGTCTTCGCGTTGCAGGCAAACCTCATTGAGATCATCCGCATGGCCCGCATGGAGATCGCTGCCCACGGCGCCTTGCAGACGGCCTGCCCGGCCTTGTCGGACTGGCGGACGCCACCGCTCTCGACGCACGGCTGAGCGACACACAGACCGGTGTACGCCATGTGTTCGAACGCCTGATTGCCAAGAGAGGCCGCTGATGCCGCGCCCTCAGGCGGGCGGATCCTCCTGCTGACGCCTGTGCGCAACCAGCGCCGCCAGGCGCTCGTTGCGCCAGCGGCTGCGGGCGGCAAGGCGCTCCGGCGTGGCCGCGTGCGGCCAGGCCGCGACGATCCGCTCGACAGATGCAGGACCGAACACGTCGGGCCCGGGCGGGTCGGCGGCGACACGCCCGTAAAACCCGGTGTAGCGGGCGCAATAGTCGGCAACGCCGCCCGGCGCGTTGAGTTCGATGGTCTCGAACGGGCCCAGGAACGACCAGCGCAGTCCCAGCCCGTCACGGATCGTCGCGTCGAGATCCTCGGGTGATACATAGCCCTCCCCCACCAGCCGGAAGGCCTCAGCCAGCACGGCGCCCTGCAGGCGGTTGAGGATGAACCCCTCGATCTCGCGCTCGACCGTCACCGGCACCTGGCCGATCGCCTCCATCACCGCGCGCGCCCGCGCCACGGTACCGGGCGCTGTCCAGGGCGCGCCGCACAGCTCCACGACAGGCACGAGATGCGGCGGGTTGACCGGATGCGAGACGAGGCAGCGTGCCCGGCCGGCCAGGTCGGCCGTGAAGGCCGATGCCACGATCGCTGAGGTCGACGACGACAGCACCACCTCGGGTGGCGCCAGCCGGTCGAGTTCGCCAAAGATCGCGATTTTGGCATCAACCGTCTCGGGACCGTTCTCCTGGACGAACGAAACCCCGGTCAGCGCATCTGCGACCGAGCCGGCCACCCGGATGCGGGCCATCGCGGCCGCCGGATCATCGGCAAGGCCATGACGCGCGAGTGCCTCGAGCTCGGCCCTGATCAGCGCCGGTGCTGCCGCCAGGACCGCCTCCACAGGATCGGTGAGGGCCACATCCCATCCGGCGCGGGCGAAAATGGTGGCCCAGGCGCGGCCGATCAGGCCGACGCCGACAATGGCAACGCGGGTCGCGGACGCGGTCATGATCAGCTCCATCACACAACCGGAATCGACCGGCCCGTCGTTCCTGCCATCATTCGGCCTGCAATGGCCAGTCTGTTGCTCAGACTCGAGGCGTGGCCTGCTTCCTGCCTGACGCAGTCACAAGGCAGCGAGCGAGCCTGTCTGGCACGCTGCTCGCCCTCCATTCGGGCGACAGGGGAGAGTGGCGCGATGACGACATTCACGGCGCGGCAGATCCGGGTGCGGACGCGCCGCCGCATGTGGCGCATTGCCGGCCTGTCCTGCCTTTTTGTCGCGATCGCGGTCGTCGCGGCCGGCGCCCTTACCGGTGGCCTGCTGGGCGCTGCTGCTGTCAATGCCGTGCGCTGGCTGATCGGCGGCGAGCCCCTGGTGACCCAACAGATCCTTCCGTCGGCGCCCGGCACGCTGTCATCGGGGGCCATGCAGGCGGTGCGCTGAGCGGCAAGCTGTCGTCCTAGGCAACGGCCGGATCAAACAGCGCGATCGCCGACAGCACTGCCTCGCGCTGGACGGTATGGCCCAGCACGAAGTCCTCCCCCGCGATGGTCTCATCCGGGAACTCGGTGATCAGTGTGAAGGGCACCCGCGCCAGCGGCTGTTCCACGACGTTCACCGGGATGCCGTACAGGAGCTGCTGCGGCAGCGGCCCGAGATGGCGCTCATAGGCCGCGATCTGGCGCGCATTCAGCTCCGCGATTCCCGGAACCTCCGCCATCCGCTGCGCGATGGCCTCTGCAAAGGCCCGGGCCGGTTCGCCAAGCCCGGGATGATGGCGGACGATCAGAAAAAAGCCACGCGGCAGCGTCCAGGCCTCCGACCCCGGCGGCACCATGCCGGAAAACGGCCGCCACCAGGCATGCGCCGGGTAGCCGTGCAGATTGACATGCAGGCGCGCAGCCGTCCGGGTGATGGCATCGATCCGTGCCCCCGTCTCCCACAACGGCGCACGCGTTCGATATTCGAGATCGTCGCCCGCCGCGGTGAAGCGGGCTGCATGGTGCATATGCGCCGGATGGGTGCGGCGCAGGCGCCGGTGGAGCGCATAGCCATCCGGGTTTTCGAGCGGGATCAGCGCCACGTGGCGGGTCGGATCCGCGGCCAGGACACGCGCCGCGCGCAACAACCCGACAACACCCGTCGTCTCGTTGGCGTGCTGCCCGGCCGT
>JBMOJG010000355.1:0-4294 GCA_049316925.1 Alsobacter sp.
CCTCATAGGCGAAGTCGACGTGGCCGGGCGTGTCCATCAGGTTGAGGATGTAGGTCTTCCCGTCCTTGGCCGTGTAGTCGAGCCGGACGGTCTGCGCCTTGATGGTGATGCCGCGCTCGCGCTCGATGTCCATGCTGTCGAGCACCTGGTCCACCATCTCGCGCTGGGTCAGCCCGCCGGTGAACTGGATCAACCGGTCGGCGAGCGTCGACTTGCCGTGATCGATGTGCGCGACGATGGAAAAATTGCGGATGCTGTCGATGGGGTGCTTGGCCATGGGCCGGAGATAGCAGTCGCCCCCCTGTTTTCCAAGCGACGGTTGCGCGCGACACCACGCCACGTCCGGCGGAAGCCGGTCACGGGGCGGGACAGGCGAGGTCGGCAGGCGGGGTCCGTCCCCCGACATTCGAGTGCGAGGGCCGGTCCCCGGATCACCACGACGGCCCACTGATCGCCCGGGGTCTGCCACTTTGGGTAGCAGGATCAGCTTGGGAACCCGTCCGGGTTGGTAGACGCGGCGGCAAGCGACCGGAACACTTCGCCCGTGTCCCATGATGCCCTCCGGTCCGCGTCCGGCCTGCGACCCCGGCGGCCCCAACAGGGCCGGCGGTGGACCTGGCGCGGCGATGCTGCGCCTGGACGGGCCGGCGGATGGTGAGCCGTGTCGCGACGGTGGCGTTCGAGGGCATCGAGACGGTGCCGGTCGACGTCCAGGTGCAGATCATGCCGGGCAGCGTGGCGTTCACGCTGGTCGGCCTGGCGGACAAGACCGTCGGCGAATCCCGCGAGCGGGTGCGGGCGGCGCTGGCGGCCTCCGGCCTGGCGCTGCCGGCGCGGCGCATCACCGTCAACCTGGCGCCGGCAGACCTGCCCAAGGAGGGCAGCCACTATGATTTGCCGATCGCGCTCGCCGTGATGGCGGCGATCGGCGCGATCCCGGGCGACGCGCTGGACGGTTTCGTCGTGCTCGGCGAGCTGGCACTGGACGGGTCGATCACCGCGGTGGCGGGCGTGCTGCCGGCGGCAATTGCGGCGCATGGGCGCGACCTCGGCATCGTCTGCCCGGCCGCCTGCGGACCAGAGGCGGCCTGGGCGTCCGCCGACCAGCCCGTGGTGGCGCCGCGCTCGCTGATCCAGCTGGCGAATCATGTGCGCGGCACACAGGTGCTGGGACGCCCGCTGCCGGCCGTCCGCGAGGCGCCTTCCGGCGGACCGGACCTCGCCGACATCCGCGGCCAGGAGAGCGCCAAGCGGGTGCTGGAGATTGCGGCGGCGGGTGGCCACAACCTCCTCTTTTGCGGCCCGCCCGGGTCCGGCAAATCGATGCTGGCGATGCGGCTGCCCGGCATCCTCCCGCCACTGACGCCGCAGGAGCTGCTCGAGGTGTCGATGGTGCACTCGGTGGCCGGCACGCTGGCGGGCGGTGCGCTCACAGACCGGCGACCGTTCCGGGCGCCGCACCACTCGGCCTCGATGCCGGCGCTGGTCGGCGGCGGCTCCATGGCGCGGCCTGGCGAGATCTCGCTCGCCCATCATGGCGTGCTGTTCCTCGACGAGCTGCCGGAGTTCCAGCCGCCGGTGCTCGACAGCCTGCGGCAGCCGCTGGAGACCGGCTCCGTCAGCATCGCGCGGGCCAACCGGCGCGTCGTCTACCCGGCCCGCTTCCAGCTGGTGGCGGCGATGAACCCGTGCCGCTGCGGCCATGCCAGCGATCCCGGCTTTGCCTGCCCGCGCGGACCGGTGGAGCGCTGCATGGCGGGCTACCAGGCGCGCCTGTCCGGTCCGCTGCTCGACCGCATCGACCTTGCGGTGGACGTGCCAGCCGTCAGTGCCGCCGATCTGTTGCTGCCGGCCAGCGCCGAGGACTCGCAGACGGTTGCGGCCCGCGTCGCAACGGCCCGGCTACGGCAGCAGCGGCGCTACGCTGCGCTGGGGCTGGCGGGCGTCGGCAGCAATGCCGCCTGCCCGGCCGGTGCGCTCGACGCTGTCGTCGGGGCCGACGCCGGTGCGGTCGCCTTGCTGCGCGAGGCCGCCGGCACCATGCGGCTGTCGGCCCGCAGCTATCACCGGGTGCTGAAGGTGTCGCGCACCCTCGCCGACCTCGCCGGCAGCACCGCCACAAGCCGCACCCATGTCGCCGAAGCGCTCTCCTATCGGGCCCGCGGCCTTGCAGGCCGGCAGGATGTTTAGAGTTTTCATCAATTTCTTCGAACTCTTTGTCAACCGCTGCCGTGCCACGGTTTCCGGCAAGGGAGCGGGCCATGTCCGGTGTCGAGTCGTCTCTGGCAGTCATGTTCGCAATGGGTGCGCTGGCGATGTCGGCGCTCGGGGCCGTGGTGCTCGCGTGGGCGGCCCAGCGCCGCACCGCCGTGCTCGAACGCCGCGCGGCGACGCTGGAAGCCACTAACGAGCAGCTTCAGGACCAGGTATGGGAGCTGCGCGAGAGCGAGGAGCGCTATCGCAGCCTGATCGAGGGCCAGGACGACCTGATCCTGCGTCGTGACGGCTTCGGCCGGCTGACCTATGTGAACGAGGCGTTCGCCACCATGGCCGACCGGCCGCGCGAAACGCTGCTCGGCACCACCTTTGCGATCCCGGCCGTCGAGACCCAGCATCGCGAGCCGCGGCAGGATGGCTCACGCAGCTATGACCAGGCGATCGAGGCGGGAGCCGGCCTGCGCTGGGTGTCGTGGATCGAGACGCCGGTGCGCAGCGCCCGCGGCGAGACCGAGATCCAGGCTGTCGGCCGCGACGTCACCGACCGGCGCCGCGCCGAAGGCGCACTGGCGGAGGCACGGGCCCGGGCCGAGGCCGGCAGCGAGGCCAAGTCGCGGTTCCTGGCCACAGTCAGCCACGAGATCCGCACGCCGCTGAACGGCGTGCTGGGCATGGCCGACCTGCTGCTGGGAACGCGGATTGACGCCGAGCAGACGACCTATGTGCAGGCGGTGAAGACCTCCGGCCAGGCGCTGCTGTCGATTATCGACGAGATCCTCGATTTCTCGAAGATCGAGGCCGGCAAGCTGGAGCTGTCCTACGAACCGTTCGACCTGACCGCGCTGGTGGAGGGAACTGTCGAGCTCCTGGCACCGCGGGCGCAGGGCAAGGGCATCGAGATCGCCTCCTATATCGGCGCCGCCGTACCGCGGCAGCTGATGGGCGATGCGGCAAGGCTGCGCCAGGTTCTCACCAATCTCGCCGGCAATGCCGTGAAGTTCACTGACGCCGGCGGCATCGGCCTGCGCGTGACGGCGGTGCCTGGCGGGATGGTGCGGTTCGAGATCGCCGATACCGGGGTCGGGATCCCGCCCGACCGGATCGGGCGGATTTTCGAGGAGTTCGAGCAGGCCGATGGCTCGGCCTCGAGCCGGCACGGGGGCACAGGGCTGGGGCTCGCCATCTCGCGCCGCCTTGTCGCCGGCATGGGCGGCGAACTCACCGTGGCGAGCACGCCCGGCGAGGGATCGACCTTCGCGTTTGCGCTGCCGTTCAAGGCTGTCGCCGACGGCTCGCAGCCGATGACGCAGGCCTTGCTGGACGGGCGCAGCGTCCTCGTTGTGTCGCGCTCACCCTTTGAGGCGCCCTTCCTGGCGCGACGCCTGTCCGACGCAGGCGCTACGGCCCGCACAATCGGTGACCCGCTGCGCGCGCAGGAAATCCTCGAGGCAGAACGGCCGGGCGTGCTGATCGTCGACGGCGCCATCGGCGAGGATGATGCGCGCACTCTGGCCGCCGCCGCCAAGGCCAACGGCGTGACGACTCGCATCGTGCTGCTGTCACCGTTCGAACGCCGCGCCTTCGGCCCTCCGGGAGCGGCCGGTTTCGATGCCTATCTGGTCAAGCCGGTGCGCGAGCACTCGCTGGCGGCGCGGCTGTCGCCGCAGGCCGAGGCCTCGCCGGAGCGGGCCGAGGCCATGCCGCAGGACGGTCAGCCAAAGACACCCCAAGCGCTGTCGGTGCTGCTCGCCGAGGACAACGAGATCAACGCGCTTCTGGCCACGCGCCTGCTGCAGCGCAATGGCGCCACCGTGACCCTTGCGCGCAACGGCATCGAGGCGGTAGCGCGGTTCCAGGCCTGCGTCGATGGCGAGATCCCGGACTTCGACCTCGTTCTGATGGATGTGCGCATGCCCGGGCTCGACGGCCACGAGGCGGTGCGACGGATCCGCGACATTGAAGCCGCACATGGACGGAGCCGTCTGCGCATCGTGGCATTAACTGCCAACGCGTTCGAGGAGGACCGGCGCCTCGCCATTGCGTCTGGAATGGACGACACGCTGGCCAAGCCCATCGA
>JBMOJG010000356.1:0-4261 GCA_049316925.1 Alsobacter sp.
GCACCGTCAAGGTGCCGGAGGGCACCCAGACCGGCAAGCAGATCCGCATCAAGGGTCGTGGCATGCCGGTGTTGCGCGCCCGTGACCACGGTGACCTCTACATTCAGGTGATCGTCGAGACACCGCAGAAGCTCAACAACCGGCAGCGCGAGCTGCTGCGCGAGTTCGAGCGCGAAAGCTCGAAGGAAACGCAGCCGGAGAGCGCCAGCTTCTTCGCCAAGGTCCGCGATTTCTTCGCTGGCGGGGAGTAGGGAGGCGTGTCCGATCCCCGGAGCCGCTTTGCCGCCTATGTGCCGGCCCGGTCGACCGTGCTGATCGACGGACCGCGCCAGCGCACCACCGAATGGCGCTTTCCGCCGGGCGCGCACACCGGCTGGCATCGCCATGGCATGGACTATGTGGTCGTGCCGCTGACCACTGGCGACCTGCTGATCGTCGACGACCAGGGCGAGCGTCGGGCCGGCATGACGGCCGGTGTGCCCTATGAGCGGACCGCCGGGGTCGAGCACGACGTCGCCAATCCGAACGACTTCGAGTTCGTCTTTCTCGAGATCGAGCTGCGTTAGAGCACCATCCCGCCAGGTGGACACCGGCTGGCGGACAAGATGATTCTGAATCAAGGAGCGAAAGCGGACGACCTGATGCAATCAGGTCGAATTTCTCTGGCGCGGAACCAGGCCATCCGGGTGATGATTGACCCTGCGGCCACCGCTGCCTAGGCTCGACTGCAAAAGAACGCGAGGACACGCCATTTGCCCCAACGCCCTGCACCGCTCGGGCGCCCGCGCCGCGACCGTGGCACGCGGCTCAGTCGCAAGCTCCAGGACGAGGCACGGTTCCTGCGCAGCTGGCTCGACCATCCGCTGACGGCCGGCGCCATTGCGCCCTCTGGTCCGGCCCTGGCGCGCGCGATGGCGGCAGCCGTTGAGCCCCAGTCCGTGGGACCCGTCATCGAGCTCGGCCCCGGCACCGGTCCGGTCACAGAGGCGCTCATCGAGCGTGGCGTCGCCGAGGAGCGGTTGATCCTGGTCGAGTTCGACCCGAATTTCTGTGCGCTGCTTGCCGCACGTTTCCCGCGGGCCCGGATCGTCAATGGCGATGCCTATGGCCTCGCCCGCACCTTGCGGGAGATCCTGCTCACACCGGCTGCTGCCGTGGTGTCGAGCCTGCCACTGCTGACCCGTCCCGAGCCGGACCGCGTTCGCCTCGTCGAGCAGGCCTTCGGGCTGATGGCGCAGGGCGCGCCCTTCATCCAGTTCACCTATGGACTCGGCTCGCCTGTGCCGCGCAGCCTGAAGGGCGTCGACGCCGAGGTGTTGCCGCCGGTCTGGCTGAACATCCCGCCCGCCCGCGTCTGGGTGTACCGGCCGGCCCGGGCCGCGGTCCTGCCCCTGCGCCGGCGTGATCCCGATCTGCTCGACCGTCTGCGCGACGAGTGGCGCGAGACGACCGGCAAGGTGCGGGAGGAGTGGCGCGAACGCACTGACAAGGTGCGTGCCGACCGCCGCATCCGTCCCACTCTCGACCTGATCCGCCGCATCGCCGACCACATGGATGGCCCTGATACCCATGTGGCGGCCGACGAGGCCCTGCGCGGCCGCTGGGATCAGCCGCCGCCACGGCCCTGACGTGGCGACCGTCTTCTACGTCACCCATCCGCAGGTCGCGATCGATCCGGCCGTTCCCGTTCCCGACTGGGGGCTGTCGCCCCTGGGCCTGTCGCGCATCGACGCGGCTGCGAAGGCGCCCTGGGCCACCGGCCTGGCGGCTGTCTTCAGTTCGGCCGAACGCAAGGCCATCGAAACCGCCGAAGTGCTGGCCGGGGCCTCTGGCGCCGTCCTGCAGGTCGACCCGCTGATGCATGAGAACGACCGCTCGGCCACCGGCTTCCTGCCCCCGCCCGAGTTCGAGGCGGTGGCCGACGCGTTCTTCGCCCGGCCGCTGGAGAGTGTCCGCGGCTGGGAGCGCGCCATCGACGCCCAGGCGCGGATCCTGGCGGCACTCGACCGCGCACTCGCCGGCGCACCGGCCGGGCCCGTGGCGCTGGCAGGTCATGGCGCGGTCGGCACGCTGCTGTTCTGCGCCCTGGCCGGCATCGCCATCGACCGCCGCCACGACCAGCGCCCCGGCGGCGGCTGCGTCTTCGCCTTTGACAGGGCGACCCGGCGCGTGCTCCACCCCTGGCGCCTGCTTGAGGACGCCGGAATCGGAGAGCCAGCATGACCACCCTGAGCCCGAGGGACCGCCTGATCGTCGCGCTGGACCTGCCCGACGTGGCCACCGCCCGCGCCATGGTGGACCGGATCGGCGATGCCGCGACCTTCTACAAGGTCGGCCTCGAACTCGTGTATGGCGGCGGGCTCGGGCTGGTCGAGCGGCTGGTGGGGGAGGGCAGGCAGGTCTTTCTCGACCTGAAACTGCACGACATTCCCAACACCGTGGCGCACGCCACCGCCCAGGTCGCCCGGCTGGGGGCGACGTTCCTGACGGTGCACGGCTTCCCCCAGACGATGGCGGCGGCCGTCGAGGGCCGCGGCGACACGGCGCTGCGGCTGCTGGCCGTCACTGTGCTGACCTCCTGCAATGATGACGACCTCGCCGCCGCCGGCTACCGGATGGGCGTCGCCGACCTCGTCGCGCGGCGCGCCGTCCAGGCCCGGGACGCAGGCATTGATGGCCTCGTGATGTCGCCCGCCGAAGTCACCCCGATGCGCGCTGCGCTCGGACCCCGGATGGTGCTGGTGATCCCCGGCATCCGTCCGGCCGGCACGGACGTTGGTGACCAGAAGCGCGTCGCCACGCCCGCACAGGCCATCGCCGCCGGGGCCGACCACATCGTCGTCGGCCGGCCGATCACCCGGGCTGCCGATCCGCGTGCCGTAGCCGCCGCCATCGTCGACGAGATTGCCGCCCTCGGTTGACCGGCCACGGCCGATCAGGGATCGTCCGACTCGCAGCAACGAGGCCAAAGCCGCCGCCGGGGGAGGGGACACGACATGCCGAAGGGGTACATCATCGCACGCATCGACGTGACCGATCCGCAGGCCTACGAGCAGTACCGGTTGGCCAATGCGGTGCCGTTCGCCAAGTACAAGGCGCGGTTCCTCGTCCGCGGCGGCACCGCGACGGTGAAGGAGGGCACGGGCCGCTCCCGCAACGTGGTGATCGAGTTCGACAGCTACGCCACGGCGTTGGCCTGCTACGGATCGCCCGAATACGCCGCCGCCATTGCGCTCCGCACCGGCGCGTCGGAGGGCGACGTCGTGGTGGTCGAGGGCTATGACGGGCCGCAGCCCGCGTGAAGCGCGAACTGGTGGACGGCTACGCCCTCCGCTTCGCCCGCGACGGTGACGGCGCCGGCCTCTCGGTCATCGCCGCACAGGCGGGCTCCCCGGTCGATGCGGCGGTCCTCGACGTGCTGGCTGCTGCCAACCGTGTCTTCGTCGTCGATGACGCGTCCGGCACGCCGGCCGGCCTCGCCGCCGTCGGCGAAGCCGAGGGACTGTGCCTGGTCGAGGCGCTGGGCGTTCTCCCCGAACACCGCTGCCGTGGGGCCGGCTCGGCGCTGCTGACCAGCATCGAGGAGTTCGCCCGCTGGGCCTACTACGCCGCCGTCGTGATCCCCCTACGCGACACCGATGCGGTCCACTTCCTGTTCCGGCGTGGCTATCTGGCGGCCGATGCCGACCGCCTCACCGGCGCCATCGCGGATCGGTCCGGACCGGCCGGCCTCGTCGTCCGCCGCCTTTAGGATCGATTCCGCACGCTTTCGCCGCTTGCGCGACCGCGCTATACCCGCGGCGCCAGAGGGGACAGCACATGAGCGAGATGCGACTGATCGTCGTCGGTGCCGCAGGCCGAATGGGCCGCATGCTGGTCCGCACGATCCACGACACCCACGGCGCCGCGCTGTGCGGCGCCGTCGAGCATGAGGGCTCGATCGCGCTCGGGCAGGATGCCGGGCTGCTCGCCGGTGTCGGCGCGTCGGGGATCAAGATCACGGACGACCCGTTGCCGCTGTTCGCCAAGGCGGACGGCGTGCTCGACTTCACCACCCCGGCGGCCACCGTCGGCTTTGCCGCCCTCGCCGCGCAGGCGCGAATCGTCCACGTGGTCGGCACCACCGGCATGGAGCCCGCGCACCTGCACGCGCTGGAGGCCGCGGCCCGGCACGCTGTCATTGTTCGCTCCGGCAATATGAGCCTGGGCGTCAACCTGCTGGCCGCGGTCGTCCGCCGCGTCGCTGCGGCGCTGGGCGAGG
>JBMOJG010000357.1:0-4253 GCA_049316925.1 Alsobacter sp.
TCGGCCCAACGCCAGGGCTTGGGCGCGAAGGCGAGGTCGAGCCGCCGCGCCCGCAACAGCTCGCCGTCTCTCACAGCCGCAGCGTCCCGTCAGCGATGACGATTGCCGATCCGCCAATGGTCGCCCGCATCAGCGCGCCACCCGTGACGCTGAGCCCGAGCCGGATCTGCGACGGCCGGCCCATCGCATAACCCTGCTCCACGACCAGCATGTGGTCCCCATCGGCAGGCCGGTCGAACCGCATCACCACGCCGGCGAAGCCGGCCCCCCCCCACGGCCGATCCCGTGGCCGGGTCCTCGGAAATGCCGAGACCCGGCGCGAACATGCGCGCATGGAACGCATGGCCCGGCTCGCTGGCCTCGCGCGTGTACAGGAACGCATTGGCGTGGTCCGCCGGCTTGATCGCCGCCCAGCCGTCGGCCTGCACCCGCGCCCGCGTCACCGCTTCGCGGCTGCGCACCGGCACATAGGTGAAGCCGACGCCGGCCGAGAACACCGACGGCACATGGCCGTCGAAGCCGATATCCGCCGCGTCCAGCCCCACGGCCACGGCGATGGCCGCAGTGGTGGCCGGCTCCGCGATCTCGGCAGGCAGGCGCGGCAGCGTGAAGGTCGAAGCGCCCGTGCTGTCACCCTGCACCGCGACCGTGCAGGGCACGAGCCCCACTTTTTCCTCGAGGCCGAACGCGGCCGTTGCAGGCGCGCCGCCATGGTCGAGGATGCCGAGCAGCACGGCCGTGCCCACGGTCGGATGGCCGGCAAACGGCAGTTCGCGGCCCGGCGTGAAGATGCGCAGGGCGGCGCGGTGGCGCGGATCGGCTGGCGGCAGGACGAACACCGTCTCCGACAGGTTGAACTCGGCGGCGATGGCCTGCATGGCCGTATCGCCAAGGCCCTCGCCATCGAGCACGACCGCCAACGGATTGCCGGCCAGCGCACGGTCGGTGAACACGTCGAGGATGGCATAGCGGCGGCGGCTCATGGCGGGCTCCCGGGCTTGCGGTCGGAACGGCTGGCGAGACGGTTCTGGCCCAGAACGATCTCGACGACCACCGGGCAGTGGTCGCTGGCCTTGGGGCGGTCCCAGCCGGCTCGCGGATAGCGGTCGCCGCGGATCGACAGCGCCGCGATGCTGCGGTCAGGATCGCGCGGGTCGAGCGGCACGCGGTAGGGCAGCCCCCGGCGCAGGATCTCGACACGGGCGCCAGCGGCCGCCAGCGCCGGCGACAGCAGCAGATAATCGAGCTGCACATGCTCCTCGACGATGCGGCCCAGCGTCTCCGACCACGCCCGGTGGAAATGCGTCCAGCGCTCATGCGCCGGCAGTTCCGACACCGGATTGACGGCAAAGTCCTCGAACAGGGGATCGATTCCGCTGGGGCCGGCCGGGACGACGACGCCGCCGGGCCCGATCACCTCGCAATAGTCGTTCAGGTCGCCGGCGACGACCCAGTTCGCCTCGCGCCAGCCGGTACCGAACCGCCGCTCGATGAGCCGCCGCACCGCCAGCGCCTCGGCCCGGCGCACCGGCATCGTCGCCAGCCGCCCGTCATCGCGGCCATTGTTCATGGACTTGAGGTGGCAGATGCACAGCGTCAACGGCTGGCCGCCGAGGTCGAGATCGACCATCAGGCAGTCGCGCTTGAACACCGGATCTGTGGGCCGAACGCCAAGTGCGGCGAGCGAACGGTCATGGACGTCGAGATCCGCATGGCTCAGCGTGCGGTGCGAGGTTGCCCGCACGCCGCCGCCATGGACGACCAGGTCGCGCCGCACCGCCAGCGCCACATCGATCCCGCGCGGGTCATTGCCGTCCTCCAGCCGGAAATGGCCATACCGGATATCCGCCACCCGATGCACGTAGTTGGCGAAGAACGCCTCCAGCACGCGCAGGCTGTCGACCTCCTGCAGCGCGATGATGTCGGCGCGGGTCTCGGCGATCGCCAGCGCCGTCATCTGCCGCTTGTCGTCCTCCAGCGTCAGCGCCAGCGACCGTTCCGCCGCCTTGCGCTCGCTGCTCTGCTCGAAATCGGCCAGCGCCATCGCCGCCGCGCTCTCGCCCCGCACCGCATCGCCGAAGCGCCAGCGCGACGACAGGTTCTCGACGTTGAAGGTGGCGATCCGCAGCCTCATGGCGTTATGCGCACCGGACACGGGGGAAGCGACGATCCGCTGACGTCATCACACCGCCTCCACCGGGAATGTCCAGGTCGGGGTGACGAACTCGTCCTGGGCCGCCACCGTCAGGATCTCGCGCGAGCCGGCCTCGGCGGTGCGCCGCAGCAGGCCGTGGATGGAGGCTGCGGCGTGACCCAGCGCCTCGGCAGCCGAGCGGGTCCGCAGGCTGTGGACGAAAAACAGCGCCGCGATGGCATCGCCGGCGCCGTTCACCGACACGAGCAGGCGCGGCGTGCGCACCCGCCACAGGCTGTTGCCGTCGGACGCCACCATGTCGATGGCATCGGCCGGCGTGTCGGCGGTCTCCACCGACGTCACCAGCACGATCCGCGGCCCGGCGCGGTGCACCGCGGCAAGCGCCGCCCGCAGCGTCGCCAGGGTGTCGGTGGCGTGGCCGGCCAGATAGTCGAGCTCGAACTGGTTCGGCGTGATGATGTCGGCGGCAGGCACCGCGCGGTCGCGCATGAATTCGGGGATGCCGGGCCGGACGAAGACGCCGCGGCCGACATCGCCGATCACCGGATCGCAGCAATAGAGCGCCGCCGGATTGGCTGCCTTCACCCGCGCCACCGCGGACAGGATGGCGGTGCCGATATCGGCCGAGCCCATGTAACCTGACAATACGCCGTCACACTGCGGCAGCACCCCGCGCTGGGCGATGCCCTCGACCAGCTCGTCGACCATGGCGCCGTCGAAGACGCGCCCGGTCCAGGCGCCATAGCCGGTGTGGTTGGAGAACTGCACCGTGTTGATCGCCCAGACCTCGCAGCCAAGCCGCTGCATCGGGAACACGGCGGAGGCGTTGCCCACATGGCCGTAGGCGACGTGTGACTGGATCGACAGGATGTTCATGGGAACGCTGGCCGTGGGCAGAAGAGTCATGGGCAGGAGAGCCGTGGGCAGGAGAGCCGTGGGCAGGAGAGTCATGGGGCAACAGCTTGGCCGCCGCCCCCGACCGGGTCAAATCAGGATCCGTGACGCAATCCATCAGATCCGCAGCAAGGTCACATCGCCCGCAGCACGGCCATGTCGCGGCCGGCGGCGCGACCGCGCATAAGCCTGACGGCGGCTCGCCGACCGGGCGTCCCATCAGGCCCATCCTGATGAAGGGCAACGCCGGCACGGCGCTGTGATCAGCCGGCCGTCCAGTCGCGTAAATCCGGCGCGTGGCCGATCAGCGCCAGCCCCGAGGCGATCGACTCGAACTCGGCCCCCGACGACAGCCGCTCGGCGCCAAACTGCTCGACGAACAGCCGCCGGATCGCCGGGATCAGCGAGGTGCCACCGGTGAGGAACACCCTGTCGATGGCTCCGGCCGGCGTGCCCGCCGCATCCAGCGCCTGGCGCAGCGTCTCGGCGATGCGGGCGACGTCGTCGGCGATCCAGCTCTCGAAGGCCGCGCGCGTCACCGTCCCGGCGATGTCGACGCCGCCGCTGCGAAAGACGAAGAGCGCCGAGTCGGCCTCTGACAGCGCCCGCTTGGTGGCGGACACCGACCGGTAGAGCTCGAAGCCGAGGTCGTACTCGATGATCTCGATGAACCGCTCCAGCTCCTCGCGCTGGTCGGCGCTACGGGCAAGGTCACGCAGCTCCTTTAGATCGCCGTTCGCCTTCATCATCGACAGCTGGTTCCAGCGGGCGAAATTGGCGAAGAAATGCCCCGGGATCGGCAGCGACTTGCCGAAGCTGCGGTAGTGCGCGGACTTGCCCAGCCGCGGCGACACGACCTTGTCGATGAAGCGGTAGTCGAACGTGTCGCCGGCAATGCCGATACCGGCATGGCCGAGCGGCCGCGCCCGCACGCCGGATCCGCCGGGCTCGAAGCGCAGCACCGAGAAATCACTGGTACCGCCGCCGAAGTCGGCAACCAGGATGGTGGCGGCCGTCGTCAGCGTCCGTGCATAGAAGAATGCCGCGCCAACAGGCTCATAGACCGGATCCACATGGGCGACACCGAGACGCTCCAGTGCCAGCCGATAGCGCTGCAGCGCCAGCGCGTCGTCAGGCGCGGCGCCGGCGAAGCGGACCGGCCGGCCCATCACGATGCGCCGGCCCGCAATGTCGAGCCCGGCAT
>JBMOJG010000358.1:0-4250 GCA_049316925.1 Alsobacter sp.
GGCGGAGGCGGCGGCGGCGGGGGACCGTCTCGCTGATCGTCCTGCGGCTCGGCTGAACCGTCTCCCCGGATCAGGCGGTCGCGATACCGGAACCAAGCCGTCCCGTGATCACCGCAATCAGCCGTGCGGCGGCCGTCTCGGCCGGCCCGACATTCTCGATCACCACGTCGCGCCCTGCATCGGCCGTCACCGCGGAGGTGCGGGCCAGCCGATCAGAGACCGACTCGGCCCGCCCGCGCGCGGCCAGCCGCGCCGCCAGCACTTCGGCTGGCGCCGTCACGAAGACCGCGACAACCGCCGGAAACCGCTCGCGGGCGGCCGGCAGCGCCCCGCGCGACAGGTTGACCACGGCCACGCCGCCGTCCCTGACGGCGGCCAGCACCGCCATCGGAATTCCGTAGCTCAGCCCGTGGGCATCCCAGTCGAGCGCAAAGGCGCCGGCAGCCCGGGCCTCCGCGAATCCATCGACCGAAAGCGATTCGTGATCCTCGTCCGCCCCGCTCGGCCGGGTCACCACGCGGCGCGGAAAGGAGACGCGGGGATTGTCGCGGAAATTCTGCTGCGCGAGGCGGATCAGCGTGTCCTTGCCGACCCCGCTGGGGCCGACGACCGCAACGAGGGCACCGGCCGGATCAGGCGACACGCCGCCCGTCCCGCCACACCGCACGCACCGCCGGGATGTCGCCTTCGCGCACGCAGACGAGATCGGCCTTGAGACCTACCTCGATGCGGCCACGATCGGTGAGCCCGGTCGAGCGCGCTGGATTGTCCGAAACGGTTGCCACCGACTCCGGCAGGCTGATGGATGGCACCCGGCGCGGCAGATCGAACGCCGCGTGCAGCAGGCTCGCCGGCACATAGTCGGACGAGAAGATGTCCAGCGTGCCCTGCCGCGCGAGCTCTTCGGCCGCTACATTGCCGGAATGCGAGCCGCCCCGCACCAGATTGGGCGCCCCCATCAGCACGCCGATGCCGGCCTCGTGCGAGGCCCGGGCCGCCGCGACGGTTGTCGGGAATTCAGCGATGGCGACGCCATCGGCGATCGACTCGGCGACATGCTCGGCGGTGGCATCGTCGTGGCTCGCCAGTGCGACGCCGGCCCGTTTCGCCAGGTCGACAAGCCGGCGGCGCTGTGGTTCGGCCCGCTCGCGATGCTGCGCAATCCGCCGCTCTACCAGCGCCTGCAGCTCGGTCTCGGTCAGTGGCGTCTTGCCCCGGTAGTAGACGAGGAACTTCCCGACGTCCTGGAACTGGCGCTGGCCGGGCGTGTGGTCCATCAGCGACATCAGGTGGATCGGCCGCTTCGCCAGGAACGCCTCTGTCGCCTCGACGACGTCCGGTGCGCAGATCTCGCAGCGCAGATGCGTCAGGTGCTCCGCGCGCAACAGGCCGGCCGCACGCGCCTCCTCGAGCGCCGCCCCGAGGATTTCCAGGCTCCCCGTGACCACGTCGCGCCGGTCCTCGGTGCCGGACCGCAGCGAGTCGAACACGGTCGTGATTCCAGACGCGGCGATCTGCGCATCATAGGCCAGCACGGCGGAGACCGGCGGCCAGCGCACCTCTGGACGCGGCGTGTAATGCAGCTCGAGATGGTCGGTGTGCAGTTCCACCAGCCCCGGGATCAGGGTGTCGCCACCCATCGACAGCCCGCGCTCGGGGCTGTTGCCTTCGCCAATCTCGGCGATACGCCCCTCGACCACGGCGACCCAGCCGCGATCGATGACGCGGTCGCGTAGCACGATCCGCGCTTCCTCGAGAACGAAGTCCTTGGCGTCCATGGTGGCTCCGTCAGGCGGCGGCGGCAAAGCGGGTGACGTCGACGATCCGGTCGGCGACACGGTCTCGCACATCCTCGTCGTGGAAGATGCCCAGAATGGCGGTGCCGCGACGCTTCTTGGCGTCGATCAGTTCAACAACTGCGGCCCGGTTGACGGCGTCGAGCGAGGCGGTCGGCTCGTCCAGCAACAGGACGTCATGGTCGGCCACGAAGCCGCGGGCGATGTTGACTCGCTGCTGCTCGCCGCCCGAGAAGGTCGAGGGCGGCAGCGTCCACAGCCGTTCGGGCACGTTGAGGCGGGACAGCAGCGCCCGCGCCCGGCCCTCGGCCTCGGTGCGGTCGACGCCAAAGTCGACCGCCGCCTGGATCACCAGGTCGATCGCCGCGACGCGCGGGATCACCCGCAGAAACTGGCTCACATAAGCAAGCCGCGTCTTGCGCAGCCGCAGCAGTCGGCGCGGCAGTGCGGTGGCCACGTCGACCGCCTCGGCGCCGTCCCGGACCAGGACGGAGCCATGGTCGCAGCGATAGTTGCCGTAGACGATCTTCAGCAGCGAGGACTTGCCAACCCCCGACGGTCCGCCGAGCACGACGCATTCGCCCGGAGCGACCGCGAAGGTGACGTTTTCCACCACCGGGATGCGAGTCCCGCCCTGGAGATGCATGGTGAAGCTCTTGCCCACCCCGGTGAGCGTTAGCGCCGGGTCCATGTCACACCTGCAGGACGGAGGAAACGAGCAGCTGGGTGTAGGGCTCGCGCGGATCGTCGAGCACCTGGTCGGTGAGCCCGGTTTCGATCACCCGCCCCTGCCGCATCACCATCAGCCGGTGCGACAGCAGCCGCGCCACGGCCAGATCGTGGGTGACGATGATCACCGACAGGCCGAGATCGGCCACCAGGCCGCGCAGGAGGTCCAGCAACCGCGCCTGCACCGACACGTCGAGCCCGCCCGTCGGCTCGTCCATGAACACCAGCCGCGGATGGGTGACGAGGTTGCGGGCGATCTGCAGGCGCTGGCGCATGCCGCCCGAGAACGCGCGCGGCGCGTCATCGATGCGGTCACCGTCGATCTCGACGCGGCCGAGCCAGTCGAGCGCCGTGTCGCGGATCTGGCCATAGTGGCGCTGGCCCACGGCCATCAGCCGCTCGCCCACATTGGCGCCAGCCGACACGCCCATGCGCAGCCCGCGGCTCGGATCCTGGTGGACGAAGCCCCAGTCGGTCCGCATCAGGAAGCGCCGCTCGGCCTCGCCCAGCGCGAGGATGTCGCGCAGCACGCCGTCGCGCATCCGGTAGGCAATCTGCCCGGCATCCGGTGCCAGATGGGCGGCCAGCAGCGACAGCAAGGTCGACTTGCCGGAGCCCGACTCGCCCACCACCGCCAGCACCTCGCCCGGATAGAGGTCAAAACTGACATCCTCGCACCCGACCCGGTGGCCGTAGTAGCGGGTCAGACCCTCGACGCACAGGAGAGGCAGGTCTTCGGCAGTCAGAAAGGCTTCCGCGCTCATTCGGCGGCCTCCCGGCCGGGGGCGATATCGTCGCCGGCCAGCGTCCCGCGATGCCCGTCGGCCCGGCGCGTCTCGCAATGGTCGGTGTCCGAGCACACGAACATGCGCTTGCCGCGGTCGTCGAGGATGACCTCGTCGAGATAGACGCCGTCCGCCCCGCAGAGCGCGCACGGCATGTCGAACCGGTTGACCTCGAAGGGGTGGTCCTCGAAGTCCAGCGACACCACGTCCGTGAATGGCGGCACCGCGTAGATGCGCTTCTCGCGGCCGGCGCCAAACAGCTGCAGGGCCGGTGAGCGATGCATCTTGGGGTTGTCGAACTTCGGAGTCGGCGACGGATCCATCAGGTAGCGCCCCGCAACCTTCACCGGATAGGCGTAGGTGGTGGCGATATGGCCGTGGCGGGCGATATCCTCGTACAGCTTGACGTGCATCAGCCCGTATTCCTCGAGCGCATGCATCACCCGCGTCTCGGTCTCGCGCGGCTCGAGATAGCGCAGCGGCTCGGGGATCGGCACCTGGAAGACGATGATCTGGTCGCCGGTGAGCGCCGCCTCGGGGATGCGGTGGCGCGTCTGGATGATGGTCGCCGCAGCGGTCGCGGTCGTCGTGGCGACGCCGGCGGTCTTCTCGAAGAACTTGCGGATCGACACGGCATTGGTGGTGTCGTCCGAGCCCTGGTCGATCACCTTCAGCACGTCGTCGGGCCCGATCACCGAAGCCGTCACCTGCACGCCGCCGGTGCCCCAGCCATACGGCATAGGCATCTCGCGCGACGCGAACGGCACCTGGTAGCCCGGAATGGCGATCCCTTTCAGGATCGCGCGGCGGATCATCCGCTTCGTCTGTTCATCCAGATAGGCGAAGTTGTAGCCGCTGGCGCTGGTCATTCCGCGGCCTCCTGCAGGTCGTCGCCCGCCTTGGCCTGCCGGTCCGCATGCTCGACGCGCAGCTTGCGGAT
>JBMOJG010000359.1:0-4225 GCA_049316925.1 Alsobacter sp.
CGCACAAGAAGGCCTGACACATGACCGCTGTCGATCACGCCAATCCTGTTCAAAGTTTATCCTTGCACCCGAGGGGTCATCCACACATGGACGCCAGAAGGGGTCAAGATTCTAGGCTGATTTACCCGATAGATCAGAGCGTCGTCATAGGCACAGTCAGCGATGACAGCGCGGATGTTGCCGCCGAAGCTGGAAACGAGGTCGCCGATCATATCGGCGTCCGAGACGCGAATGCAGTCATCCGTGCAGAAAAACCAAGCCAAATGAGGAATCGACATGGCAAGCACTCTGAAGGGGCCGGCACTCTTTCTCGCGCAATTCGCGGGTGATGCGAAGCCGTTCAACTCGTGGGGCGCGATCTGCGCATGGGCCGGCAGCCTGGGCTACAAGGGCGTGCAGGTGCCAACCTGGGATGCCCGGCTCTTCGACCTGGCCAAGGCGGCATCATCGAAGGTTTATTGCGACGAGATCGCTGGCGTGGCCAAGACCCACGGTGTGGTCATCACCGAGCTTTCCACCCATCTGCAGGGGCAGCTCGTCGCTGTGAACCCCGCCTTTGACGAGGCCTTCGACGCATTTGCACCAGCGCAGGTGAAAGGCAAGCCGAAGGCGCGGCAAGCCTGGGCCGTCGAACAACTCATGCTTGCCGCGAAGGCCTCGCAAAACCTCGGTCTTGCCGCCACCGTCACATTCTCCGGCGCGCTGGCCTGGCCCTACCTCTACCCGTGGCCGCAGCGTCCGGAGGGCCTCATCGACATGGCCTTCGAGGAACTGGCGAGGCGCTGGAAGCCGATCCTCTACGCCTATGACGCGGCCGGCATCGACGTCTGCTATGAAATCCATCCGGGAGAGGACATCTTCGACGGCGCAACCTTCGAGATGTTCCTCTCGAAGCTGAAGAACCACCCGCGCTGCTGCATCAACTACGATCCGTCGCATTTCTTGCTGCAGCAGCTCGACTACCTCGCTTTCATCGACATCTACCACGAGCGCATCAAGGCCTTCCACGTCAAGGACGCGGAGTTCAACCCGGACGGACGGCAGGGTGTCTACTCTGGCTATCAGCCCTGGGTTCACCGTGCCGGCCGCTTCCGGTCGCTCGGCGACGGGCAAGTCGATTTCGCTGCAATCTTCTCGAAGATGGCGCAGTACGGTTACGATAGCTGGGCCGTGCTGGAATGGGAGTGCTGTCTGAAGCACCCCGAGGATGGCGCGCGCGAGGGCGCCCGGTTCATCGCCGACCACATCATCCGGGTCACCGAGAAAGCTTTTGACGACTTTTCCGGCGGCACTACCGACAGGAGACAGCTCAAGCGGTTCCTCGGAATCCGCTAGATTCGACGCAACAGGGGAAGGACATGTCGCATGGCCAAAGAGGGTAAGGACGATGGTGGCGCCGGCAGGCGCATAAGGCTCGGCATGGTGGGTGGTGGAGAGGGCGCCTTCATCGGCGCGGTGCACCGGATCGCCGCGCGCCTCGATGATCACTACACCTTCGTGGCCGGGGCATTGGCGTCGACCCCGGAGAAAGCACTGTCCTCGGGCACGGCGCTCGGGCTCGACCAGAAGCGCATCTACACGTCCTTCACGGACATGGCGGCGCGTGAGCGACGGCGCAAGGACGGGATCGATGTGGTTGCCATTGTCACCCCCAACCACATGCACGCGCCGATCGCCGCCGCCTTCCTGAAGGCCGGAATTCACGTCATTTGCGACAAGCCGTTGACGACGACGCTGAAAGAAGCCCGGAGGCTAAAGGCGTTGGCCGAGAGGTCAGGGCTCGTCTTCTGCGTCACCCACAACTACACTGGATATCCGCTGATCCGGCAGGCGCGCGATCTGGTGCAGTCGGGAGAGATTGGCGAAATCCGCGTCGTGCAGGTCGAGTACCCGCAGGACTGGCTCACCGAGCCGCTGGAACGGACCGGCCAAAAACAGGCCGACTGGCGCACCGATCCGGCACGATCCGGCGCCGGCGGCTGCGTCGGCGACATTGGCACTCATGCCTACAACCTAGCCGACTTCGTCACCGGTCTTGCTCTGACGGAGATCTGCGCCGATCTCACCACCTTCGTCGAGGGCCGCGCGCTCGACGACAACGTGCAGATCATGCTTCGCTACGCGAATGGCGCGCGCGGCGCGCTGTGGGCGAGCCAGGTGGCGCCCGGCAACGAGAACGGTCTGCAATTGCGGGTCTATGGCACCAAGGGCGGCATTGTCTGGCGACAGCAGAATCCGAATGCCCTCTTCCACACGCCATTTGGGAAGCCGACCCAGATCCTGACCCGCGGTGGTGCCGGTGCCAACGCTGCCGCCGGCCGGGTGACCCGTATCCCGTCCGGCCATCCGGAGGGCTATCTGGAGGCTTTTGCGACCATCTACAGCGAGGTGGCCGCGGCAATCCGTGCGGGACGCGACGGAACCAGGCTCGATCCGGCGGTGACGTTTCCGACAATCGACGACGGCGTCAAAGGCGTGGCGTTCATCGAGGCAGCGGTAAAGTCATCTGCGAAGGGCGGCGCCTGGACGAAGCTGTAGCGGGGTTCTGATCGGCGAGCCTGGAGGGGCGCGCGCCTGGCCATCCGGCCTGATTTTGTTTAGTTGACTTGTTTAGTAACGCGTGTTCGACTGAACAACGAGCGATGGACGCCAAGACGTCTGCGCCAGAGGAAACGCCGAGCCACAACAACCGGCCGGACAGATCAAAAACTGTTGGCCCCCGCCGCGATGCGGGGCGTTCTCACGTGCCCGAGATCCAGCCGATCGGTGCGATCGCGCTGGGCGCTGCCGGAGCATGACTTTGCCAACCGGGAACTGCCGGCGGGCGGGCCATGCGCCTCACCGATTGTTCGAGCTCAAAACTCCAGGGAGAGCGACCCAAATGAGAATGCTGTTTGCAGGTGCAGGAGCCATTGCCGCGGCAATGCTGGCATCGCCGGCCACGACGCCGGCTATGGCGCAGGGCAAGACCATCACGCTGTGTTGGGCCGCGTGGGACCCGGCCAACGCGCTCGTCGAGCTGTCAAAGGACTTCACCGCGAAGTCCGGCGTGAACATGAAATTCGAGTTCGTGCCCTGGCCGAACTTCGCGGATCGCATGCTCAACGAACTCAACTCGAAGGGCAAGCTGTGCGACCTCATTATTGGCGACTCGCAGTGGATTGGCGGCTCCGCGGAGAATGGCCACTACGTCAAGCTGAATGAGTTCTTCGACAAGAACGGCATCAAGATGTCCGACTTCATGTCGGCCACGGTGAAGGGTTACTCTGAGTGGCCGAAGGGCACCCCGAACTACTGGGCACTGCCGGCCATGGGTGATGCGCTTGGCTGGACCTATCGCAAGGACTGGTTCGCGCGCCCCGACCTGCAGGCGGCCTTCAAGGCGAAGCACAATCGTGATCTCGCAGCGCCGAAGACGCAGACCGAGCTCAAGCAGATCGCGGAGTTCTTCCAGGGCCGCGAGATCGACGGCAAGAAGGTCTATGGCGCCGCTATCTTCACCGAGCGCGGATCCGAGGGCATCACCATGGGCGTGGCCAACGCGCTCTATCCCTTTGGCTTCGAGTATGAGGACCCGAAGAAGCCCTACGCAATGGACGGGTTCGTGAACTCGGCCGATGCCGTCAAGGGCCTCGAGTTCTACAAATCGCTTTACAAGTGCTGCACGCCGCCGGGCTACACCGATGCCTACATGCAGGAGGGCCTCGACGCCTTCAAGTCGGGCCAGGTGGCGATGCAGATGAACTGGTTCGCGTTCTTTCCCGGCCTCGCCAAGGACGAGAAGGTGGGCGGCGACAGGATCGGCTTCTTCGTAAACCCGGGCGAAAAGACCAAGGGCTCGCAGCTTGGCGGCCAAGGCCTCTCGGTCGTTGCCTATTCGGCCAACAAGAACGAGGCCCTGGAGTACCTGAAGTGGTTTGCCCAGCCTGATGTTCAGAAGAAGTGGTGGTCACTCGGCGGTTACTCCGCAGCGAAGTCCGTGCTTGAGGATCCGAATTTCCCGAAGACTGCGCCCTTCGCAGGCGACTTCCTTGTTGCCATGGGCGAGGTCAAGGACTTCTGGGCGGAGCCGTCCTATGCGCCGCTCCTGCTCTCGATGCAGAAGCGTATCCACGACTACGTGGTCGCCGACAAGGGGACGGCGAAGGAGGCACTCGACGCGCTGATCGTCGACTGGAAGAAGGTGTTCAAGGACGACGGCAAGCTCTGACGCCGTCGCGGGCGG
>JBMOJG010000360.1:0-4211 GCA_049316925.1 Alsobacter sp.
CGCCGGCATTGGCGACGGCGACCACGAGCGTCCTGGCGCCCTTTTCCTTCGCCTGCGCCAGCGTCAGGTCGGGCGCGCCGAGATCCGCGCCGCAGCCGGGCAGCCGCAGCTGGCCGACGCACCAGTCGCGGCGCCAGTGGTAGAGGCCGTGCGCGACCTTGGCGGCGAGCTGGTCCTGGACGTCGCCGAGGAACAGGAGATAGGGGCGCTGCAGTTCCATCGAAACCCTCACAACTCTGGCGCCGGCACCGGCCGACAACACCGCCGACGGACCCATGGCCCGGCACGGCCGCATCATGCCATGCTGCCGCGCGCGGTCGAGAGGGGGATTTCATGCGGACCGCGCTGTTGCAACACAAGCCCCCGCGGGGCCGCCAGCAGACCCTGTCAGAACGACCGCGGCAGGCCGAGCACGTGCTCGGCCACATAGGCGAGGATCAGGTTGGTGGAGATCGGCGCCACCTGGTAGAGCCGCGTCTCGCGGAACTTGCGCTCGACGTCGTACTCGCAGGCAAAGCCGAACCCGCCGTGGAACTGGATGCAGGCATTCGCCGCCTCCCAGCTCGCCTTGGCGGCCAGATATTTCGCCATGTTGGCCTGCGCCCCGCAGGGCAGGTGCGCGTCGAACAGCCGGCAGGCCTCGAACCGCATCAGATTAGCGGCCTCGACCTCGATATAGGTCTCGGCGATCGGGAACTGCACGCCCTGGTTCTGGCCGATCGGCCGGCCGAACACCTCGCGCTGCTTGGCATAGGCCGTCACCGTGTCGACGAACCAGTAGCCGTCGCCGATGCATTCGGCCGCGATCAGCGTGCGCTCGGCATTGAGCCCGTCGAGAATGTAGCGGAAGCCGCGCCCCTCCTCGCCGATCAGGTTTTCGGCGGGGATCTCCAGATTGTCGAAGAACAGCTCGTTGGTCTCGTGGTTGACCATGTTGGCGATAGGCCGCACCGCCATGCCGTGGCCGATGGCGTCGCGCAGGTCGACGAGGAAGATCGACAGCCCGTCCGCCTTGCGCGCCACCTGGTCGAGCGGCGTGGTGCGGGCCAGCAGGATCATCAGGTCGGAATGCTGGACCCGCGAGATCCACACTTTCTGGCCGTTGACGACATAGCGGTCGCCCTTGCGCACCGCCGTGGTGCGGATCCGCGTCGTGTCGGTGCCTGTCGTCGGCTCCGTCACGCCCATGGATTGCAGGCGCAGCTCGCCGCTGGCGATCTTCGGCAAATAGGTGCGCTTCTGTTCGTCCGAGCCGTGCCGCAGCAGCGTGCTCATATTGTACATTTGGCCGTGGCAGGCCCCGGAATTGCCGCCCGAGCGATTGATCTCCTCCATGATGACCGAGGCTTCGGTGAGCCCGAGCCCGGCCCCGCCATAGGCCTCCGGGATCATGGCGGCCAGCCAGCCCGCCTCGGTCAGGGCCTGCACGAAGGCCTCCGGATAGCCGCGCGCCGCATCGACCTCGCGGTGATAGGCGGGCGGGAACTTGGCGCACAGCGCCCTCACCGCCTCGCGCAGGGCGGCATACGGATCCTCGACAGCACTCACGGCAGGCACTCCGGCACGGCAGGGGAACGGGCAGGACAGCGTCCCGCGGGACATAACTGCGACAGCGAGACCACTCTCACGCCGATGCGCCTTGCGATGGCGCGGGTGCGAATTCGGCGCGAAGCGCCTGGCCATGGGCGTCGAGCGCCGGCACCGGGTCCAGCCGCGCCGCCCAGTCGCCGCCGGGCGCAGCGCGCAGGCTCGGGACAGGCCCTTCTGGCGTCGCAACCTCGCCCCATCGATCGCGCGCGGCCAGCTGCGGGTGGCGCCAGACATCCGCCAGCGTGTTGACGCGGCCATTGCCGATGCCGGCCGCCTCCAGCCGCTCGACGGCATCCGCCGTCGCCAGCGCTGCAAACGTCGGCCCAATCACCGCCTGCAGGACGTCGCGATGCAGGGCCCGGCCCTCATTGCCCACGAAGCGCGGATCGGTCGCCAGATCCGGCCGCAGCAGCACGGTTGTGGCGAAGCTCTGCCACTCGCGGTCGTTCTGGAGGCCGAACAGCACCATGCCGTCGGCCGTGGCAAACGGCCCATACGGATAGATCGTGGCGTGGCCGGCGCCGGAGCGGGCCGGCGGTGGGGCGTCGTCGAGCGCGTAGTAGAGCGGAAAGCCCATCCACTCGACCATGGCCTCGAGCATCGAGATGTCGAGCGCCGCGCCCTCCCCGGTCCGCTCCCGCCGCAGCAGCGCTGCCAGGATGGCGCTGTGCGCGGCGACGCCCGCGGCGATATCGGCCACCGAGATGCCGGCCTTGGCGGGAGCCTCAGGGGTTCCGGTCACCGACAGGAACCCGGCCTCCGCCTGGATCAGCAGGTCATAGGCCTTGCGCTGCGACCACGGCCCGCCGGCGCCATAGCCGGAGATGTCGCAGGTCACGAGCCGCGGCCATCGCACGCGCAGATCGGCCGCCGACAGCCCCAGCCGGGCCGTGGCGCCGGGGGCGAGGTTCTGCACGAACACGTCGGCGCGCCCGAGCATCGCCTCCAGCACCGCGCGATCATCGGGCTGCTTCAGGTCGAGCGCGATGCTCTCCTTCGAACGGTTGCACCAGACGAAATGGCTCGACAGCCCGCGCGCCCGCCGGTCATAGGCCCGGGCGAAATCGCCACCGTCCGGCCGCTCGACCTTGATCACGCGTGCGCCGAGATCGGCCAGCATCCGGGTGCAATAGGGCGCCGCGATCGCCTGCTCGAGCGCCACCACCAGGAAACCGTCCAGCGGGCGGCTCATGCGACCGGTGCCCCGGCCTGTATTGCCCGCCCGCCCGTCCCGTTGGCGACGCCGCTACACCCGAGGCGATCCTGCAGATCCACACTGCCGTCCATCGTCCGCCATCCTCCCGGTCGCGATCCTGTAGCGCAGACCGTCCCATCAGGTGTAGACGGAATCAAAGCGTTTTTGCTGGCGCCGGGCCTGCCCGCAGCGCCGGGGCACGACACGGGGGAGAACACGCCATGACGGGTGCCGTCGGCCTGCCGCCCACGAAGGGCATCACGGCCAGCTCTTCGTCTGCGGTTACGGTGCCGGCGGCGGCATCAAGCTGCCCTGCGGCGGCATGGAGAAATCCGGCAACGTCTGCGAAAAGGGCTTCGAGGCGCTCGACGACCTCTCGCCATGAAAACCCTCGTCGCCCGCCATGGCTGGCCGGTGGACGGCGACGGCCCGGTCTGAGACGGTTCAGCGCGGGCTTACCTCCGGATCGACGTCAACCCCAATGAAGGATCCCCAGCATGCGCGTCAGGTCTGCCATCCTCCGCCAGTCGGGCCTGGCCCGGCCCTATGCCGACTCGAAGCCGCTGTCTGTGGAGACGGTGACGCTGGCGCCGCCCGGGCATGACGAGGTGCTGATCAGGATCGCGGCGGCGGGCGTCTGCCACTCCGACCTGTCGGTGATCAATGGAGACCGGCCGCGCGTGCTGCCGCTGGCGCTGGGCCATGAGGCCTCGGGCGTGGTCGAGGAGGTCGGCCCGGGCGTCGGTGACCTCGCCCGCGGCGACCACGTGGTCATGTCCTTCGTGCCGATCTGCGGCCACTGCCCGATGTGCGCCGACGGTCGCGCCGCTTTGTGCGAGCCCGGCAACGCCGCCAACGCCGCCGGCACGCTGCTGTCGGGCGCCCGCCGCATCACCTGCGACGACGGCGCCGCCAACCACCATTGCGGCGTCTGCGCCTTCTCCGAATACACGGTGGTGTCGCGCCGGTCGGTGGTGAAGATCGACCCCGAGATTCCGCTGGTCGAGGCGGCCCTTTTCGGCTGCGCGGTGATGACCGGCGTCGGCACGGTGATGAACACCTGCAGCCTCCGGCCCGGCCAGTCCGTCGCCATTGTCGGCCTCGGCGGCGTCGGCCTCGCCGCCCTGCTCGGAGCGGTTGCCAGCGGCGCCGGCCGCATCGTCGCGGTCGATCTCGACGCCCGCAAGCTCGCCGTCGCCGCCGAGCTGGGCGCCACCGACACGGTGCTGGCGACCGACCCGGACGCCGTGCGGTTGATCCGCGAGCGCACCGGCGGCGGCGTCGATGTCGCCATCGAACTGGCCGGAGCATCGCGCGCCTTCGATCTCGCCTATGCGGTCACCCGGCGCGGCGGCACCACGGCGACCGGCGGCCTGCCCTCGCCCGCCACCCAGTTCGCCATCCCCGCCGTCGGCATGGTGGCGGA
>JBMOJG010000361.1:0-4197 GCA_049316925.1 Alsobacter sp.
ATAAGCTCGCAATGTTGTTCTGGAGCCGAACCGCGCATCACCATACCGGCCAGCGGCCATCTTCACTGCCGCACAAGAAGGCCTGACACATGACCGCTGTCGATCACGCCAATCCTGTTCAAAGATGATCCTTGCACCCGAGGGGGCATCCACACATGGACGCCGGTTCACAGCCTCGGAT
Organism: Alsobacter sp.; assembly: GCA_049316925.1. GTDB lineage: Bacteria > Pseudomonadota > Alphaproteobacteria > Rhizobiales > Beijerinckiaceae > Alsobacter. Next base: position 182 of record JBMOJG010000361.1, read on the forward strand.
TCCCTGGCATCGGCATCCGCGATCAATTCCGGCTACAGCCCGTGGTCTACGATTGATGGCGTCGGGCGAAATGGTAGCTTCGCCCCTTTCCGAACTTCGGTGCCCGATCAGCTGATCGAGGCGAAGGTCGCTTCGATCAGGGACAGCGCCCGGATCCCGACATCCAGCCCGTCATGCATGAAGTTGCAGCAATAGCAGTAGCCTAGCCCGGCATCGGGATCGGCGAAGGCCTGTGCCCCGCCAGCGCCTGAATGGCCGAATGTGCGCAGGTTCGGGCCCATCGGTCGGGCCGGGGGTGAATTGAGCATGTAACCCATGCCCATCCGGAGCTGCATGCCCGTTGCCGAGACACCGCCGGCCGGCTGTTCCGTGGCCAGTGTCGCGAAGCTCTGCGGACGGGCCAGAAACACTCCATCGAGCTCACCCCCGCAGGCAACCGCGCCATAAATGCGGGCCACTCCGCGCGCGGTCCCGTGCCCGTTGACAGAGGGGATCTCCGAAGCCCGCCATCCGTGCGAGTTGAAGTCCTCGGACGCAGGCAGCGGACGCCAGGAGCGGAAGGCCACGCTGTCGGGGTCTGCCTTCTTGGCGCCGCTCACCATGTTGCCGGGCGAGGGGATCATCGTGGCGCAGCGCGCCTCCTCGGCGGGGGTCAGCGCGAAGAAATAGTCGGCGCCAAGCGGGCCTGCGATCTCCTGGCGGAGGAATTCGGCCAGCGACGACCCCGTCGCTCCCTTCAGGATCGAGCCGATGATGTGGCCGATGGTGGCAGAGTGGTAGACCTGCGTCGTACCGGGGGGCCAGAGCGGCGCCTGGGCCGCGATGCCTGCCGCCATCCTGTCGAAGTCGTAGATGTCTCCCTCCGACAGGCTGTCAGCAACGGGGACCCCCGCCAGATGACTGAGCGCCGTGCGAACCGTGATGCCCTCCTTGCCGGCTTGCGCAAAGGCGGGCCAGTAGCGGGCAACCGGGGCATCGAGATCGACGAGGCCCCGGTCGTAGGCCATGGCCATGGCGGTGGCAGAGATCCCCTTCGCAACCGACAGCATGCAAGCCATGGTGCCGGCTTCCCAGGGCAGCCCCCTGTCCCGATCGCGCATCCCGCCCCAGAGGTCGACGACAGGCCGGCCGTGCCAATAGACGGCAACGGCGGCTCCGACCTCTCCGTGTTCGACGAAATTGCGCTCGAAAGCGGTGCGAACCCCTTCGAAACGGGGATCGCAGTCTCCGGACAGGTGGCTTGGCATGCCTGGTTCCCCTAACGGCTGAACACGTCGCGCTGCATGCGTTCGACGATTTCGCCCATCTTCGGCTCGATGGTTTTCCAGTCGAGGCGAAGCAGGCTGCTTTGTGGAGCAACCCTCGCGGCAACCTCCGGCTTGAGAACCACCTTGCGATTGCAGACGCCCGATTGCATGTCGTTTCCGAAGCCGGTCTGCGGCTCGACACTGAGGGCAAAGTTGATGAATTCGAGCAAGAGGTCCCGGTTCCGCGCCTTCACGGGAACATGGTAGGATAGAATTCCAACGGGCGAACCATCCTTTGGAAACACGTATTCGACCGGCAGGCCCGCGTCCTTCAGTGCGTAAGTGCGGAAGCTGCCGGACAGCGCAACGGCGGCCTCCTTTCGCTCGAGGCTCGTGCCGACCTCATTCGGGCTCTTGTACCAGCGCGCAATATTTGGCTTGAGGCGCTGCAGTGCCGCGTAACCGGGATCCAGGTTCTGCGCGCTGCCTCCATTCAGCAGCGCAGCAATCAGGACGATTTCGTAGAAGAAGCCGCCGCTGGGCTCAGGTAGAATGATCTGGCCCTTGAAGCGGGGATCCCACAGATCCTTCCAGCCCTCAGGCGGAGCGCCGGTCATCATGTCCTTGCGGTAGGCGATACCGGCGTCGACATAGTTGAAACCAACGGCACGCTTGTCGAAAAAATCATAGAAGGCCGGGTCAACGTCAGCCAGGTTCGGGATCATTGCCGGCGTCAGATCGAGGAACACGCCTTCGGTCTTGATCGCCTTGATCGAGGTGGGCAACCCCAGAAATGGCAGGTCAATTTCAGGATCATCCTTGTTGATGACTGCGTTGGAAAGCCATTCGTCCGGCGATCCATATTTGAAGACGAATTTTGCACCCGTCTTTTTTTCAAAAGGATCCAGCACGTTCTTGCGATAACGCTGCTCGTAAATTCCGCCAAAGCCTGTCGAGACGATTGTCTTCGACTGTGCCCGCACAATGGCGGGGAAACCGGTGACCGCCGCAGCGGCGAGCCCAGTGGCGAGGAAGGTTCTGCGCTTCACTGATGGATGCTGCGATGTCATGGGCGTTCTCCCGTTTTTGCCTGGTTGGTGTTCAGATCATTCAAGAACACGGACAGCGCCGGGCTGCCATGTCGCCCATACGCGCGCCCCGACCTCGAACCGTGGCCGGCCCGACACGGTACGGGTCGTTTCCCGGATGTCGAGCGTCGTTCCGCGCTCGCCATCGAGGCGAACCCGATAGCTTGCCAGGCTCCCCTGGTAGGCAGCGCCCGCGATTGTGCCAACCGCCGCATTGGGACCCGGCTGCCCGTCCGCAGACAAGTCGATGCGCTCGGCTCGGATCGCGACCGTGACCTTGCCACTGGGGAGGCCGATGTCGGCCTGCAGCGACAACCCGTCGGCAACGGCCGTGGCCGGCCCTGTGGCCACGGCTTCGATGATGTTGCCAAAGCCCATGAAATCCGCAACGAAACGCGTCCGGGGACGCTCGAACACGTCGTCGGGCGCGCCGATCTGCTCGAGCCGGCCTGCATTCATGACGCCGACGCGGTCGCTCATCTTCAGGGCTTCTTCCTGGTCGTGTGTCACAAAGACAGAGGTCATGCCGAGGCGCCGCGTCAGGTCGCGGAGTTCGTCCTGCATCAGCTCGCGCAGCTTTCTGTCCAGTGCGCCGAAGGGTTCGTCGAGAAGCAGGACATCGGGGCTGAAGGCCAGAGCCCTTGCCAAGGCCACCCGTTGCTGCTGCCCTCCTGAAAGCTGGGACGGCATGCTGCTGGCGCGCGTCTCGAGGCGAACCATCTCAAGGGCCTGCAACACACTGCGATCGCGCTCGCTTCGATCTCCGCCGCGCATCCGGAGACCGAAGCCGACGTTCTCAGCCACCGTCATATGCGGAAACAGAGCATGGCTCTGGAATACCATGCCGATATTGCGCCGATGGGTGGGGATTGCGGTCACGTCGGCGCCACCGATCGCGATACGGCCGGTGTCGGGGATGATGAGCCCCGCGATCATGCGCAGCGTCGTGGTCTTGCCACAACCGGACGGTCCGAGCAGCGTCACGAACTCGCCGGTGCCGATCGCCAGCGACACGCCGTCGACGGCGCGGGCGCTCCCATACGACTTGCCGAGGTCAACGACGTCTACCTTCGCCATGGTCAGCCTCCGACGACGCGGCGCAGGCCGACGAGGCGCTCGAGCAGAAGTGCAGCGCCCAGGGACACGGCGATCAGCATCGTCGACAGCGCAGCAATTGACGGGTCGTAATTGTATTCGACATAGTTGAGAATCGCGAGCGGCAGCGTGTTGGTCCGTGCACTCGTCAGGAACAACGACACAGAGACATTATCAAACGAAACCACGAGCGCGAACAGGACGCCGGCGATCAGGCCGGGCCGGATCAACGGCAAGGTAATCACGAAAAACGTCGTCAGCGGGCTGGCACCCAGGGTCCTCGCCGCTTCCTCCAGCACCATGTCAAATCGCGTGAGGGACGCAATCAACGTCCGGACCAGATACGGCATCGTCACCAGAACGTGCGCTGCCACAAGTCTGAAACCCACATCGCGGATGCCAATCCCGCCTTCATTGAGCAAGTGCGAGCAGCCAATCCGCGCCCAGTGCTTGTCGATCAGCAAGCGGGTGCCCAGGTTGTCGACTTCTTCGTCAGCCACGGCAAGCAGTACAACGTCTCGCTTGAGTGGCACCTTCTGGCGCTTGAGCTCGCCCTTGAGCTTGGTCAGCTCCGCAGTGGACGTGG
>JBMOJG010000362.1:0-4177 GCA_049316925.1 Alsobacter sp.
CCGGTCGAGCAGGGCTCTTCCCTTGACGGTGATCAGATCAGGATCCCCGGGACCAGCGCCAACAAGGCCCGCACGATCCAGAACACCATGCCGGCGGCCAGCACCAGATGCAGGCCGGAGATCGACACCACATGGTAGATGCCGGCGGCGCGCAGATCGGCATTGGTTTCCTCGGGGATCAGGCCGCGCTTGCCTGTCACCAGAGCCGCTGCGACGCCACCTGCAGCTCCGCCGATGGTGGCGGCGATGCGTTCCGTTAGGGCATTGCGCGCTCCATCGATGGCTGCCAGTACGGCAAGGTCGCGCGGCAATGGCGGCGGATCCGGCAACGGTCGGATCCCACCGGCCACGGAGCCGACTGCGCCCAGCCTGTCGAAATAGGCGTCGCGGGCGAAATCATACCCGCCGGGGCGCGAGGGCGGCGGCGGTGGCAGCAGCCGCGCCGTCACCGCGATGGCATCGCCGGGGCGGATGGCCGGCACAGAGGACAGGGAGACACGCAGGCGCACCGGAGCCACAGTCGCGGGCAGATCCGTCGTGATCGGTCGAAGCACGAGGCGGACGCTCCCCTGCCCGCGCCGCTCCAGGCTCTCGACGAAGGCGGTCAGCTTCACCATCCGCACCTTGTCGAGAACCGGTGCTGCGACAAGCTGCGTCCGCAGGGTTGCGGTGGCGAACCCGGCCATCGCCAGCGCCGCAAGCAGGCAGGCGGCAAAGTCGGCGCCGCCATTGCGCCGCAGGGCCACGGCCGTCGCCGCACAGAGGCAAAAGCCGACCACAGGCGCGGCCAGGGCGGGCTCGCTGTCGGCCGCGAAGTAAAGCGCGATCCCGGCTCCGAAGGCGACCGGGAGCCAGAGAAAGGGCCGGCGGGCATCGGACTCCGCGGCCAACAGCCGCCGCAGCATCGCGATCAGGCGTTCGCCAGACGGCCCGGTGCGGTCGCGCAGGGGAACTGTGGCCGGGCCACTCAGCCAGGCCGCCAGATTCTCCGGCCGGCTTGCCGCCCCCCGTCCGCGCGCCATGCTGCCACCCTTACCCTCGCGCGGCAATGATGCTACAGCACGCCCTCCCGCAGGCCAGCGACGGGCGGTTGCGTCCGTCGCGCTCCCGCCCTCCCCCGCGAGTTCTCCGTTCCATGACCGCTCCCGTCGTTACCCGTTTCGCTCCCTCACCCACGGGTTTCCTGCACATCGGCGGCGCCCGGACAGCGCTGTTCAACTGGCTGTATGCGCGGCGTTTCGGCGGGACGATGCTGCTGCGAATCGAGGACACCGACCGCGAGCGGTCGACCGAGCCGGCCATCGAGGCGATCATCGCCGGGCTGCGCTGGCTCGGCATCGATTGGGACGGCGACGTCGTCTACCAGTTCGCCAGGGCCGCACGGCACCGCGAGGTGGCCGAGACGCTGCTGGCGAAGGGGCTGGCCTATCACTGCTACGCCAGCCAGCAGGAACTGGAGGAGATGCGCGAGCGCGCCCGCGCCGAGGGCCGGCAGCCACGCTATGACGGGCGCTGGCGCGACCGCAGTCCGTCAGAGGCTCCGCCGGGCGTGAAGCCCGTGATCCGTCTTCGCGCGCCGCTGACCGGCGAGACGGTCGTCACCGACCATGTACAGGGCCGTGTGGCGTGGCAGAACGAGAACCTTGATGACCTCGTCCTGCTGCGGTCGGACGGGACGCCGACCTACATGCTCGCCGTGGTGGTGGACGACCACGACATGAACGTCACGCACGTGATCCGTGGTGACGATCACCTGACCAATGCGGCGCGGCAATCGCAAATCTACCAGGCCTGCGGCTGGGGCGTGCCCGAAATGGCGCATATTCCGCTGATTCACGGGCCGGATGGCGCCAAGTTGTCAAAGCGGCACGGGGCGCTTGGCGTCGACGCCTATCGGGCGCTTGGCTATCTGCCGGAGGCGTTGCGCAACTATCTGGTGCGGCTCGGCTGGGGCCACGGCGACCAGGAGTTCTTCACGACGGCCGAAATGGTTGCGGCTTTTGACCTTGGCGGCATCGGCCGGTCACCGGCGCGGTTCGATTTCGCCAAGCTCGAACACCTCAACGGCCACTACATGCGCGCCGCCGACGATGCCACACTCGTCGACGCGGTCGTCGACATCCTTCCCGATGTCGGCCCGGCCCGTGGCGCGCCGTCGTCGCTTGGTGCGGCTGGGCGTGCGAAGCTCACAGCCGCCATGGCGGGTCTCAAGGAGCGTGCCAAGACGCTGGTCGAGCTGATCGACAGCGCCTACTACCTGTGGGCGACGCGGCCGCTGGCCTTCGAACCCAAGGCCGAGGCTCTGCTGGCGGACGGCGGTGCCGCCCGGATCACGGCGCTGCTGCCGCATCTGGACGCGCTTGAGGACTGGACCGCCGCGTCGACCGAAGCTGCCGTCAGGGCCTTTGCGGAGGCCACCGGGGCCAAGCTCGGCCAGGTGGCGCAGCCGCTGCGCGCCGCGCTGACGGGACGTGCAACGTCCCCGGGGCTGTTCGACGTGATGGCGGTGCTGGGGCGCGACGAATGTCTCGCGCGGCTGGGCGACAGGGCGATCCGCTGAGACCGCTATTTTGCAGTGCACACACGCCTTTTGGTGTGGTTGAATGGTCCTGTGAATTGGTCTAGCAAGCGCAGGGCCTCCAGCGAAAACCCGCCCGAACGGCCGTGTCTTGCCATCCTCATGCGGCTCACGTCCCGTTCGGCGGTGCATCGCGGCCCTGCCGCGCCGATCGGCGTCTTGCGCTGGGCGGCGTGCGCATTGCTGGTCTTGGTGCCAAAGGATTTCCGCCCATGAGCGAGCCCGCCTCCCTCCTCGTCGACAACAAGAAGATCGAATTCCCGCTCAGGCAGGGATCGATCGGGCCAACCGTCCTCGACATCTCGAAGCTCTACGCGACGACCGGGATGTTCACCTACGATCCGGGTTTCACATCGACGGCAAGCTGCGAGTCGAAGATCACCTTCATCGACGGGGACGAGGGCGTGCTGCTCTACCGCGGCTTCCCGATCGAGCAACTCGCCGAGCATGGCGATTTCCTCGAGACCTGCTACCTGCTGCTGTATGGCGAGTTGCCGACGGCGGCCCAGAAGGCAGACTTCGACTACCGCGTCACGCGCCACACGATGGTGCACGAGCAGATGATGCGGTTCTTCCAGGGTTTCCGCCGTGACGCCCATCCGATGGCGGTGCTTGTCGCCTCCGTCGGTGCACTCTCTGCGTTCTATCACGACTCGACCGATATCTCCGATCCGCAGCAGCGGATGATCGCGTCGATGCGGATGATCGCCAAGATCCCGACGCTGGCCTCCATGGCCTTCAAGTACTCGATCGGCCAGCCCTTCGTGTATCCGCAGAACGATCTCGACTACACGTCAAACTTCCTGCGCATGTGCTTTGCGGTGCCGTGCGAGGAGTACAAGGTCAACCCTGTGCTGTCGCGGGCGCTGGACCGGATCTTCATCCTTCATGCCGACCATGAGCAGAACGCGTCGACGTCGACGGTGCGGCTCGCCGGTTCATCAGGCGCCAACCCGTTTGCCTGCATCGCGGCCGGCGTCGCCTGCCTGTGGGGTCCAGCCCATGGCGGTGCCAACGAGGCGGCGCTGAAGATGCTGCAGGAGATCGGCTCGGTGGAGCGGATTCCCCATTATGTGGCCCGCGCCAAGGACAAGAACGACCCGTTCCGCCTGATGGGCTTTGGCCACCGCGTCTACAAGAACTATGATCCGCGCGCCAAGATCATGCAGCGCACCACCCACGAGGTGCTGAACGAGCTTGGCATCAAGGACGACCCGCTGCTCGACGTCGCCATCGAGCTTGAGCGGATCGCTCTGAACGACGACTACTTCATCGAGAAGAAGCTCTACCCGAACATCGATTTCTATTCGGGCATCACGCTGAAGGCGATGGGCTTCCCCACCACCATGTTCACGGTGCTGTTTGCGCTGGCCCGCACGGTCGGCTGGATCGCCCAGTGGAAGGAGATGGTCGAGGACCCGTCGCAGCGCATCGGTCGTCCCCGGCAGCTCTACACCGGCGCCCCTGTGCGCGAGTACGTCTCGATCAACCAGCGCTGAGCTTGGTGACGGCCGACTGGAAAGGGGCCCCTCGGGCCCCTTTTTTCGTTTCGGGCTCAGCGGCCGGCGGCGGCGAGGATCACGTCCGCCGCGCGGCCGC
>JBMOJG010000363.1:0-4173 GCA_049316925.1 Alsobacter sp.
CGATTGCGCCACAGGTTGCGTTGTCTCGACAAGCTGGACACCGTTACGGCCTGCATGCAGCACGAGGGTCCGGGTGGCAAGGGACGACAGGCGGCCGGCCGGCCCGACCATGATGACGGTGGCGGTGGCCAGCTCGGTGGCGAGGATGTCGGCGAGCAGGTCCTGCGTGGTCGGGTCGATCGCACCGGCAAAGCCGTCCATCACGACCACGGCTGGCTGCTGAAGAACAAGTCGGACAAGCCCGAGCCGGTAGCACTCGCCGGCGGACAGGACCCTGTCCCAGCGCGCGACCTCGGCCAGCCTGGGCACGAGATGGGCCAGTCCGCAGCGGACCAGCCCGCGCTCCACGGCCTCTTCACCCACGGAGTCGGACGGATCGTCGGGATAGAGCACCGCATGGGCGAGCGTGCCCTGCGGCAGGAACGGCCATGGCGGCAGGAAGGCCAGGCGCGCACCCTGCGGCATCGACACGGTGCCCGATCCCCAGAGCCAGAGCCCGGCGAGCGCACGGCCGAACACGCTCTTGCCGACGCCGGGCTCGCCGCCAACCAGGATCCGCTCGCCCTGCGCCACGACAAGGTCGGCATGGTCGACCAGCACCCGGCCGCGCGGATCGGTCAGGCGCAGCCCGTCCACCCGAACCAGCCCGTCGGGGCACGGCCCAAAGCCGATGCCGCCCGGCTCGCCATCTCCCTCCAGCGCATCGGCCAACTCGAAGACGCGACGGGCCGACGCCTGCCATTCCGCCAACCGCCAGTAATTGTCGACGAGCCAGCCGATCGCCAGCTGGACCTGGATGAAGGCCGAGGCGAGCTGCATCACTTCGCCCAGCGTGAGCGCGCCCTGCAGATATTTGGGAGCGGCGATCAGCAGCGGCACCACCGGCACGAGGGCGGTGTTGCTGTTCATCACCCAGGTGACATGGCCGTGCTGCCGCACCAGTGCGAGCCAGTCGACCACGAGCCGCCGGTAGGTGCCGGCAATCCGGGCCCGTGCATGGCCGTGGCCGGCGCTGAGCGCGATGCTGTCGGCGTTCTCACGCAGACGGATCAGCTCGGCACGCAGGCGCGCCTCGCTCTCGTTGCGCGCCTCCGCCGCACCGGCGAGCCTGCGGCCGACAATCGGGATCAGGCACGACACGACCGACGCGTAGGCGATGGCGCCCAACACCATGAAGGCCGGAATGGTGATCGCGTCCGCCCCCGACCCGAGGGTTAGCGAGCCGCCGACGGACCACAGGATGCCGACGAACGTGGCAGCCGACAGCGCCGCGGTGAACAGGCCGATGGCAAACTCGACCAGCGGCTCGGTCGCCATGCGGACATCGTCGGAAATCCGGTACTCGGGATTGTCGATGACCCCGCGGGAGCCGACGAGATGGCTGAAATGCTGGCGCGACAGCCAGCCGTCGACGAGGCGGGCCGTCCACCATTCGCGCCAGCGCACCTGAAGCGTCTCGCGCAACCGCACGATGGCCACGCCCACGGCGGCCAGCGCGGCGATCAGCACCATGAAGGCCGCCGCCGCCATGCTGGCCGACATCGCGTCATGGCGCTCGAGGGCATCAAAAAACCAGCGGTTCCAGCGGTTGACACCGACATCGACGCCGATCCGCAGGATCACCGCGACGGCGAGGCCAGCCGTCAGGATCCAGGCGACGGTCGCCGTGCGCTCCGTCCAGAAGCCGCCCGACAGGCGAACGAACCGCACGGCGTCGCGGCGGTCGGCGGCTGGGCTCGTCCCGTTCGGATCGGCATTGACGGCCATGCAGCCTCTTGAACGCGGGCACACACACCCGCAATCCGGGTCGACAAACATTACGAATCTGTGATGCCACCGCAAGCGTGGCCTTCAAGTTTCGTTAACCGTGTCGTGGCGACGCCTGTCAGGCGCGCCGTTTGGGCTCTCGCGACAGCCCCTTGGCGTCGAGTTCAGCCAGATAACTGGCCCAGCGTTCCGACTGCTCTGCCCCCAGCGCGTGCAGGTAGTCCCAGGTGAAGATCCCGGTGTCGTGCATGTCGTCGAAGCGCAGCTTCACGGCATAGTGGCCCATCGGCTCGACGCCGATGATCTCCACGTCGCGCTTGCCCGGAATGGTCTTGCGCTCATGGGCGGCGTGGCCCTGGACCTCGGCGCTCGGGCTGGTGACGCGCAGATACTCGGCCGGCAGCGCAAAGCTGTCACCGGCCTCGAACGTCATGTGGAGCGTCCGGCGATCGGCCGCAAGGCGGATTTCGGTCGGCCATTGGTCGTTCATGGGCTGCGTCTGGCTCCTGCGGTAGCCGGACTCGCCAGCGCCGTGTACAGAACCTATATCTGTGCGCCCTGAACACCGCCACGGGCACCATGACCGATCCGATCCGCCTTGCCGATACCGCCTCGCCGCTCGTCGACCCTTTCGGGCGGACGATCGACTATCTCCGGGTGTCGGTGACCGATCGCTGCGACTTCCGCTGCGTCTACTGCATGTCCGAGGACATGACCTTCCTGCCCAAGCAGGATCTGCTGACGCTGGAAGAGCTGGACCGGCTGTGCAGCGCCTTCGTGCGCCGCGGCACCCGCAAACTGCGCATCACCGGCGGCGAACCGCTGGTGCGCCGCGACATCATGAAACTGTTCCGTTCGCTGTCGCGCCATCTGACCAGTGGTGCGCTCGACGAACTGACGCTGACGACCAACGGCTCGCAGCTTGCCCGGCACGCCGCCGACCTCGCCGCCTGCGGCGTCCGGCGGATCAATGTTTCGCTCGATACGCTCGACCCGTCGCTGTTTCGGGAGATCACCCGCTGGGGCGAGCTGGACCGGGTGCTGGCCGGGATCGACGCGGCGCAGTCCGCGGGTCTCGCCGTGAAGATCAACGCGGTGGCGCTGAAGGGCGTCAACGAGGACGAGGTCGAGGCGATGATCGCCTGGGCGCACGGGCGCGGCATGGACATCACCTTCATCGAGGTGATGCCGCTCGGCGACATCGCGCCCTCGCGATTCGACCAGTACTGGCCGCTGTCCGAGTTGCGGACCCGGCTGGAAGGCAGCCTGACCCTCGACGACCTGACCGACCGGACCGGCGGCCCCGCCCGCTATGTGCGGGCGCGCGAAACCGGCGGCCGGATCGGCTTCATCACGCCGCTGACCCACAATTTCTGCGAGAGCTGCAACCGCGTGCGGGTCACCTGCACGGGCACGCTCTACATGTGTCTGGGCCAGGAGGACGCCGCCGACCTGCGCACGCCGCTGCGGGCCAGCGAGTCCGACCGCGCCCTCGACGCCGCCATCATGTCGGCGATCGCGCGCAAGCCGAAGGGGCACGATTTCATCATCGACCGCGTCACGCGCCAGCCCGCCGTCGGCCGCCACATGAGCGTCACAGGTGGTTAGGACGCCCAGTTCGACTTGAAGTCGCCGTAGAGCGTCAGGCCGCCGCAGGCGAACACGGTCTGGTCGGTGATGTAGCGAGCCTCGTCGCTGGCGAGGAACACGTAGACGGGCGCGATGTCGCCAGGCGCCGCGGCGAACCCCATGGGGATATGGCTTTCAACCGCCGCCCGCGCGCGCGGATCGCCCGTCCAGGCGGCGTTCATGTCGGTAACGACCGCCCCCGGCCCGACAGCGTTGACGCGGATGCCGCGGTCGGCGAATTCGAGCGCCAGCGTGCGGGTCAGATGGCCGAGGCCGCTCTTGGCCATCGCATAGGCGGCAAACCCCGGCTTGGGGATGGTCTCGTGCACGCTGGTGGTGTTGATCACGACGCCGCCGCCGGGGCGCGCCAGAAAATGCGCAATCGCAGCGCGGGCGCACAGCGCCGGCCCCTCGAGGTTCACCGCCAAGATCCGCGACAGCACCACGGGATCAAAGCTGTCACCCGGCGTTTCGCTCTGGATGCCGGCATTGTTGACAAGGATGTCGAGCCGCCCCCAGGCCGCCAGCAGGGTTTCGATCATTGCCGCAACGGCCGTCGGATCAGCCACATCGGCCGGTGCATCGCGGTGGGCTGCCGGGGGCAGGCCGGCGGCCGCCGTCGCGGCCGTGCAGGCAGCCAGCGCATCCGCCGCCGCGTCAGCATCCCCGACATGGTTGATCGCCACGGTGGCACCCTCCCGGGCGAAGGCCTCGGCCACGGCGCGGCCAATGCCACGCGAGCCGCCGGTGACGAGGGCAAACCTGTTGGCTAGACGA